>JAGFXQ010000290.1 GCA_017861355.1 Bacillota bacterium | reverse complement strand
CTTCACAATATATTCCGGAAGCTTCTCATTAGAGAAGTCTTCCAGAACTTTTTTTGGAACATTGGTGCTACGTTCAATAAAATAAGGAAATAACAGCTTCTCCACTTCGCCATCCTCCGTTATATAGGGTCATTCGTTAATCTACTTATCTGTTTTAAACTGCTTCTGGATCTTAAAGATGATACAGCATATTGCCAGTACCGCTGCTAATGCAGCTACATTCTTCAGATCAAACCATTTGCCGTACCAGACCTTCATTAAAATCCGGTTCATATGATATACCGGATTAAAGTACACAAGAATCCGGAGCGCTAAAGGCATCTTCTCTACCGGCATCAGCATTCCGGATGCGAACAATACATACTGAAAGATGATGATGGTAAACGGAGTTACCTGTCTGGAATTCTTAAAAAATCCATGAATTGCGAGACTCAACATCATCATAATGCCTACCATGACACAAAAGCTGATAAAATATAAAATCATGTTATTACTAAGCGGGATATGAAATATAATCGTTGCAAGAAAAATCATTTCAAAAAATCCTAAGATGGAAATCAATAATCCGCGGATCAGATAGGTTAACATTACATTGTAAATCTTAATTGGTGAGATAACCAATCTCTTAATAATCCCAAGCTCCCGATCCGTAACATATTGCGTTCCGATATTAAAGAATACCGTAAGAAAGGAGATCAAAAGCATATACATCGGAATATAAGCTCCGAACGTCTCTACACTCATACCGCTCCTGGCATACATACCAGCATATAAGACAAAAAACACTCCCGGTAGCAGCAAAATAGGCAAAGCAAAAAATGGCTCCCGAAAGAAGATAATCAAATCATATTTCACTTGTTTTGATAATACCCTTGAATAATTGTTCATAATTAAGCACCACTTTCTACTAAATGAAAATAAACATCAGTGAAGAATTTCTTTTTATATTGCTGAATCAAATTCTTTGGTGAGTCATTGGCTACCACCTGACCTGCCTTCAATACGATGACACGGTCACAATACCGTTCGATCTCCTCCATGGAATGGGTGGTCAGAACAATGGTCCTGTTCTCATCCTTGCTCCCCTTGATATTATTCCAAAGTGTCTGTGCTGCCTTCGGATCCAAGCCGGTCGTCGGTTCATCCAGGAACAGCAGCTCCGGATTGTGAAGAAATGCAATTGCCAGTAGAAATCTCTGTTTCCAGCCACCGGACATCTTATGGTATTTTGTATTTAAATATGGTTCCAGATCAAATTCTTGTACTAAGCGTTTCACCTTTTCCTTCGGAACATGATAGAAGCTGGCGAATAGATCCAGCGCCTCTTTGAGCTTCATGTAATTGTACATTCCACCCTCCTGAAAGATAACTCCCAGCTCGCTTCGTATTGAATCGATTGATCTTTCTTCCCTGATATTTTTTCCCAAAATCTGAATGTTGCCGTCATCTGCTTTTCGCAACGTCATCATTATTTCCATCAATGTAGTCTTACCGGTTCCGTTCGGTCCTACAATTGCAGCAACCTCCCCTTTGTTAATCTCCAGCGATACATCCTTTAATACTTTTTTCTCACCATACGATTTGTAAACATTTTTAACTTCGATTAAACTCATAATTGTAATCACCTCTCAATCAAGCCGATCAGGCTTGTTAATCGTAACTATATAGTTAATTGCATTGACTCACATATTTCTGAAGTAATTTGTTATTACTGAGCGGCTACCTCTGTAGTTCCGCTTCCACAGCTGATACAGGATGTTGATCCACAGCAGGAACAGCTTCCACAAGAGCTGGAGCCGCTGGTTGCTGCTGTTTCTCCAAGTAAAGACGCCTCTGATACCTCAACGATCTCAATGTCCTCAATTCCTTTAAATAACTCATTCTTCATAATATTTTTTCCTCCCTGATTAATAAAATATGTTCTTTCTTTCGCGGGGAATATTATGATTGCCACTATGATATCCGTTCCACTGCTCTGTACTATAATTCATCTATCATAGCAATCATATCTATCCTTCCAATTCCGCATTCACGTTTCTGCCTTAGATACTTCTCACCAATTCTTCCGAATTATATAGAGGTGTCACCGCTACCACAGCTGATGCAGGATGTTGATCCACAGCAGGAACAGCTGCCACATGAGCTGGAGCCACTGGTTGCTGCTGTCTCGCCAAGCAAGGATGCCTCTGATACTTCCATAATCTCAATATCTTCTACTTCATTCATTAATTTCTCGCTCATTTATTTTTCCTCCAAATATAATTTGATTTGCTCGTTTTCCGGTTTCTGATCTTATCATCAAATTAATTCAATAATAAATGAGTCAATGCAATCTCTATCCGTACCTCCTTAATACCTGAAAGAAGTTGAAAATGAATTTCCAATGGAATTCATTTTGGAGTTCTTTCTTCACTCTTTCCACTTGTTTACAATGTCATTATAGTGAATTATATTTTATGCCTCAATGAATCGCATGCATACGACAGGAAACCCGATTTATTCGTGGAATCCTATGCATGAAAGACCAAATTATAAGGAGTATATGCAGAAAAACAAACCCTCAAGGCTCTGCAAATCGCCTTGAGGGTTATTCAAATAAATAGACTTTCAGAAATATCAAGAGAAGAAAAACCTCAAGGATGTCGAAGTGAACTTCCTTGATGTTTATAAATATACATATTATTTTCTTACAAGTTCAAAGTAAGTTCCGCCGCCTACCACAATCAAAGTATTCTCATCCTTAATTAAGAAAGTGGCGCCATTCCCCTTGGAATCTGTTGCTACAATCTCAGTCACCTTATCTCCCGTAATTCCCAGCTTCTCAAAGCTCATGCGATAATACCCGATAAAATCAGCACTGGTATAATCGGAAGCGGTATATGTCGGTTTCTTAGCTACCGTATCGAGATAAGAGGCCTGATCTCCAAAGCAGGTAGCACTTTCCGCAGAGAAGCTCATAGCTTTACCAATAAGTCCTTCCGCATCCTCTTTGCTATAGGTTCCGCTCTGACCGTAAGCCAATACCTTACTGATCGTCCAGTCTCCATAATAAGCTGTCTGTGCTTCTTGTTGCGATGCGGATACACTCGACGGTTCTTCACTCACCGCGGGAGTCTGATCAACCGCTGGTCCGGCAGCAACTTCTGCCGGTTGTGGCTCGTCCGCTGTCTGCGCCGGTTTTGCTTCTGTTGTGTCTTCCACCTTCGTAGGATTATTCTCATCGATGGCAGTCGTATCCTTCTGTTCATCTTTGATCGGTGCCTCCGTTATCATCGGTGTCGGTGTAACTTTGATTGCTGTATCATCCTTCGCGTTCTCTCCCGTGGAGGTGATTTGATCGTTCGCAGGGGCATTCTTATTCGATGCTTTATCACAGCCGGTCAGCCCAACTAACCCAACAGTCAGTATAAGAATCAGTGTTACGAGAGTATTCGTCCAACGATATTTTTTGAATTGTTTTATCATAATGATTCTCCTTCGGTAACTAGACTTATGTTTTCCTATTCCTGCAGTAACAGGAATAAACCTGGAGTCAGCCTGTAGTCTTAATAGTTTTAAAATGGTGCTTCCGTACTCCTGATGTTCGTCTTCTCCAAAGTATTTTAATACTTCTGCATCACAGGATATCTCACAATCCTCATGAATCTTAAAAAAAGCATACCACAACAGGGGTTGGAAGAAATAAATCGTCTGAAGGAGCATCAGCAGCCAGTTGACTATGATGTCCTTTCTTTTGTAATGGGTCAATTCATGAAGGAAGATATACCGGATCTCCTGATCCGACAGGTTCCTCATATGTTCCTCGGATAAGAGAATCCTTGTGCGAAATGCTGTATATAGGGAAGGAGTTCTCGCTATGGGCGAGGTATATAGTAAAATCTGTCCCTTCACGTTAAGTAGCTTCTTACACTCCTGAAAGATCGCTTCGATTCTCGGATCGCCTAGCCTTCGATAATACTTCCTAAGTTTGATTCCAAAAGCGATATTGGCATAAATGGTATAACCGCCGAGTACTATCACGCCCGCCATCCACAAAAGTGCTAGAACTGCCTGATACGACAGTTTCCCTGCGGACTCAGGCTGTGCTGATGGCTGCTGCGGCAGTCCGCCCTGTTCCTCCACTGCTGTGCTACCCGCGGATGTCTGCAGCTCTTTCGCAGGATTGCCTGCTTCCTTATTCGGTCCATACAGAATAGTCTCCTCCATCTGATTCTCCAGCAAATTGCTTTGCACTGTTACTGTATAGACGAGGTTAAGCACACTGAAGGAGCTATTCGGTAGGTAAGGTATCAAAAGTCTTATGATTAGGAGTGCCCATATGTAATAATGCCATTTGGGACTCATGGTCTTATGAAACAGCTTCTTTATCACTAGTATCAGTACCGCCGGAATACTTGCTATCGCCCCGAGATACATGATTTCCTGAACTATTTTAATTAATTGATTCATTGGCAGTTACCTATTCTTCTTTGCTTTCAGAAGGCCTTCCAACTCCTCGATCTCCTGATCGGTAAGCTTGTCATCCTCGATGAAATTCGACAGTAGCATGTTGAAGGAACCGTTAAAGCATTTCTCAAGAAATGTCTTTGTCTCTTCTCTGACACATTGCGTCTCGGTAACCGCTGCGGAATACAGGTAATACTGATTCTCCTTCTTCGCATCGATGATTCCCTTGGATGCCAGTCTCCGAATTAAGGTATGGATCGTCTTTGGGTTCCAGCCGGTCTCCGCTTCCAGTTCATCCACGATCTCACTTCCAAGTCTTGGCGATCTCC
>JAGFXQ010000073.1 GCA_017861355.1 Bacillota bacterium | reverse complement strand
AATGTATTCCAAGATCGAGATTATGGAATATTATCTGAACGGTATTTACTTTGCCAATGGGCACTATGGAATCCAGGCAGCTGCCTTGGGGTATTTCTCGGAGGGTGTTAATAAATTAAGTTTATCGCAGATTGTGTTTCTTTGCGCTATTCCAAATAACCCGAACCTCTATAATCCTTTGACGAATTTTGATAATACGATAGAGCGCCGAGACCGAATCCTGCTTCAATTGTCCGAGGAAGGGAAGATATCCGACGAAGAATATCAGAGGGCAATCAAAGAAAAGATCGTACTTAACCAGGAGAAGTCGGATAAAAAGGATTATGTAGAGACTTATACTTATTATTGTGCCATTCGTGCTTTGATGAAAGCAAACGGCTTTGAATTCAAGTATCATTTTGATAGTGAAGAAGAGCAGAAAGCATATGAAGACGAATATTCCGATATGTATAACCGGTATCAGAAGGAGTTATATGTCCGAGGGTATCGTATCTATACCTCAATCGATCTGAACAAACAGGAGCTGCTGCAGCAGGCTGTGGATGAAGCCTTATCCGGTTTCACAAAGGTGAACCAGGAGGGAATCTATCAGATGCAGGGTGCCGCAGTTTGTATCGATAATGATAGCGGAAGAGTCATTGCTATCGTTGGCGGACGAAAACAGGATACGGCAGGCTATACCTTGAACCGCGGATATCAGAGCTTTCGCCAGCCCGGCAGTGCTATCAAGCCATTAATCGTATATACACCGGCATTTGAAAGGGAGTATACCCCGGAGAGCAGCGTAGTCGATGAGAAGTTTGAAGGCGGGCCGAAGAATGCCGATGGCACTTACTTAGGTAAGATAAAGATTCAGAGGGCGATTGAGTTATCGAAGAATACGGTTGCCTGGAAGCTGTTCAAGGAGCTGACACCGACGGTGGGCTTATCCTATCTGCGGAATATGAATTTCGCAAAGATCAGTACAAGTGATTATATTCCTGCAGCTGCGCTTGGCGGTCTGACGGTCGGAGTAAGTCCGGTGGAGATGGCTGCTGCCTATGCCTCCATGGAGAATGACGGATCCTATCGTGCTCCAACCTGCATCATTAAGATTATGGATTCAGAAGGAAACGAAATCGTCGGAGATACGATGGACACCTTACAAGTATACCAGATGAAAGCGGCCCGAATGATGACAGAGGCATTGACTGGAGTCATGAAGAGAGGAACGGCCAAAGGATTGGGCCTCAAAAACAGTGTCAGTGCAGGTAAGACGGGAACAACCAATGATAAGAAAGATGGTTGGTTCGTAGGCTATACTCCTTACTATACTACCAGTGTGTGGGTTGGCTATGATATGCCGAAGACGGTAAATGATCTGACCGGTGCCACCTATCCCGGAACCATATGGCATAATTTTATGGAGCAGCTGCATGACTCTACCATGAAAGATCCGTTCCGATTCTATGCATGGCGTGCGGAGTTGAGAGCGAAACAAGAAGAGGAAAAGAAGGAGAAAGAGCTTCAGGAGGCACAGGAGAAGGCGATTGAACAGGAGGAGCAGAGTCAGAACGAGGATCTACCGGAGCAATCCCAACCGGATAGTAACCCGGAAGGCAATGTGGAGAATACTGGGGCAGATAATACAAGCGACGGTACCGGAGAGAACGTACAGGATGGGATGACCGATGGAACCGATGATAATCCAGTTGATAGTACCGGGGAGAATCTTCCAGAGAACACTGGTAATGATACAGATAACAATACCGGTGGTGATACCATTGATAATACGGATACGGGAGATAATGCCGGCGATAATTCGGATGCAGGAACAGGTGTGACGCCTGTCGAAGGAACGCAGGAAAATCCACAGACGGATAGTACAACCCTTCCGGTTCAGTAAAGAAAAAGGCTTTCGCAAATTTTGATATGCCCTCTGTCTACATGACAGGGGCGTATCAAATTGCGAAAGCCTTTTAGATATCTATTCGATTATCTGGGTTGACTTAATAGCTCTCTGTCCAGTCGGATCAAGCTTGTCCGTCTTCTTTAGTCACCGATCTCATTCTTGATATCCTGGGAGGTTAATTTTCTTCCACCCTGATTATATTCCTTTAAGATGCTCTGAATTCTTTCTACCGGGTTAAGTAAACCGCTGATGCTGTTATCATGATTTAAGGTATCAATGATCAAAGCAACATATTTACTCATATCGACATTGATGTACCAAGGCTTGGATAAGAGATCCGGTGTCTGATAGATCAGGTTAGTCGTAAGTACACGGTGGAATAAACCACTTTCATATGCTTCATCTAATTTGTCGAAACCATTTGTGAAGAGACCAAAGGTAGCAGCTACAAAGATACGTCCAGCATTTCTCTTCTTCAATTCAGTTGCAACATCGATGATACTTTCACCGGAGGAGATCATATCGTCTACGATCAGAATATCTTTGCCTGCAATATCAGTACCCAAGAACTCATGAGCTACGATCGGATTACGTCCTTTTACGATCTTGGTGTAGTCGCGTCTCTTATAGAACATACCCATATCAAGTCCAAGAACATTGGCAAAGTATACTGCTCTTGACATACCGCCTTCATCCGGGCTGATCACCATCATATGCTCGGAGTCAAAACGAATATCCGGAACATTTTGGAGCATTGCTTTGATAAACTGATAATTCGGTGCTACGGTCTCAAGACTGTTTAGAGGGATTGCATTCTGAACTCTGGGGTCATGTGCATCGAAGGTTATGATACTTTCGACACCCATCTGTGTCAGTTCCTGTAATGCTAATGCACAATCAAGAGATTCTCTGGAGCTTCTTCTATGTTGTCTGCCTTCATATAAGTAAGGCATGATTACTGTAATTCTTCTGGCTTTACCACCAACGGCTGCGATGATTCTTTTTAGATCCTGATAATGATCATCAGGTGACATGTGATTCTCATGTCCACATACGGAGTAAGTTAAACTATAGTTAGTAACATCAACAAGAAGATATAAGTCGGAGCCACGTACAGATTCTTTGATCTGTCCTTTTGCTTCACCGGTACCGAATCTGGGACAGCAAGCCTTCATTAAATAAGAGTCTCTCTGGTAACCGGAAAATGCGATGGTACCTTTGTGTTCACTTTCTCTTGAATTACGCCACTCAACAAGATAGTCATTCACATGCTGACCTAGGGTCTTGCTGCTTTCTAGAGCTATAATACCAAGGGGGCCAACAGGAATTGTTTCTACGATCTTCTCGTTCTTTGACATTAGATTTTCCCTCCATGAAAAAAGAATTGGTTTCAAAAGCCATTAAAGTTATAACATATAACAATTTAATTCGTCAAGCTTGTTTTCCTTATTTGTTAAGAATTCACCGGATTGACTGCCTTGAGAAGACGAATGTCCTCTCCAATAATACGTTGGACATTATAGCTACTAACAATCCTAGAAAATATGCGTTCTCCATAATTTGTATTTATATTCGGAAGCGAAAGATTTGTGGAAATAATCGTCGATTTTTGCTTCAATAATCGCTCGTTAATGATTAGATAGAGTTGAGAATTTGTAAACGCGTTATTCAGTTCTGTTCCAAGATCATCAATGATCAGTAGATCACATTCCAGGATATAATCAAATTGATTGGAAGCATTATGAGAACTATCCTCATCCTTACCAAATTTGTGCTTCTCCAGGATGTCAAACAGTCGGAAGGCGGTAAGATAGATTACGGTATAACCGTGGTCCAGCAGATCCTTAGCGATGCAGTTGGCAAGGAAAGTCTTTCCGACACCGGTATTTCCGAGTAAGAGCAGATTGTCGTGATTCTTATGAAAATGCTTTACGAAATTCTTGCAGCCCGCAACCACCTTCTGCATATTGGAAAGCGGAGATAGTCCAAGTGTTTCATCAACATAATCATCGGAATAAAAACGAAAAGAGAACTTGTTAAAATTCTCATTTGTTAAAATTGCCTTGATATTAGAATCAGAATACATTAAATCAGCAATTGCCTGTTTAAAGCAATTGCATTTTTCGTTTTTAATATAGCCGGTATCATGGCATTTGTTACATTGATAATGCATCTGAAGATAATCTGCGGGAAGACCCTCGCGGATCAGTAGTTCCTCTTTTCGTGCATTTAGCTTGGAGAGAGTATTCTTTAGCTCGTTCAAGTCCGTGTCGTTGCCACGAAGTGCCAGTCTGCCGCTTCTGGCCGAGAGAGAGATGATCTCTTCTTCAAGCTCCTTGAGCTCGGGGATTAGGCCGTAGGCATGAGCAATACGACGGTCCAGATCATGTTTATCGGAAAGTCTTCGGCTGTCATAATCCCTTAATATCTGGTTGTACTGGTCATTCTTTAGAGCCATGTCCTTCGTTCTCCTTTATAAACCTTTATTCATCAGCTTACGTTCCAGGTCTGCATAGTCTTGCGCGGAATAGGTACGCTGAGGGAATTGATTAAATTTATTCTGCGTCGGCTTGATCATCGTAGTAACCTTATTCATATCAATGTTTTTGCTGGCCTTGGAGAATTCCTCATCCAGCTTTGTAATATCGGCCATAGATTTTGCATTCTTCTTATACCAGGTTTCCAGAATCTTGTCCGTATATTTAAAGTCCGGCTTCTGTGTTCGAAGTATCGTACGATTACAAGCCTCAGTAATGATATCGTCAGAAAACCCAAATACCTCAACCCATTTTGTAATATACTGACGTTCAATCTGACCGGGTGCACGATTGAGTCCGAATGCTTTATTTACTATGTTAAAATGCTCATTGTAGGTAGAGGTTGCTTCTTTTGCCTTCGCCTCGGTATCAATCCCTTCCTCCGCCCAGGTAAGTGCAACGGCTTCAATGTAGGAAGCGTTCTTCTTGCCCTTGGATACACAGTATTCATACAGGTACATGATTAATTCTGCAGAGAAGTGAAGCTCCTCATATAAATAAAGTATTAACTGAAGATCCATCGGTTTAAGCGGACGATCCAGATAAATTTCTACAATATGCATGGCCCACTTAATCTCATCATTATTCGTTAATTGGGCAATTTTCTCCGCGGAGTAGCTCTGCCTTGTGGCAGGCTTTGTCTCGGTATGTATGCTGACTGCGATTTCGTCCAGCTCAGTATCCAGATCGGCAGTTATATCAGCATTGATATCAGCATTATTTTGTGCACCGTTTATATCTACTAAATTAATCGCGATAATGTCTTTTTGCGAATTACGTGCTAATGTCAACAGATTCAGTTTCTCCCAATAGGCTAAAGCCCTTATTATGTCCTTCTCGGTGTTTTCCAGACGGTCGGCAATGGAGGAAATCGTTACTTCGGGGCAATTCCCGGCGAAGCAGCGTAACAGGTATAGATATACCTTGACATAAGAGCCGTTTGCAGACGGCATAAACTGGTCAATGAAGGTATTCGGAATAATAGTAACGTCCGAAATGCCTTCCGCATGTAATGAAATCCTATTCATAAGATAAGTCCCTCCCTTTTACCCCTGCATATTTCGCTGTCGTTGCACTTATCCACCTAACTCATGACCTTTTCTCAAGCAAGCTTGGAAAATGTCCTGAATTAGTCGGACTAATCTGCTCATCGGACAGATTATAACACATATAAATACGCTTGGAAATAGCCTATTTGCAGGGGTTGGAGAGATTTTGGATAATGTGGATAATGTGGATAATGTGGATGGAGTAAAGTGAAAAATATGTAAAAATATGTAATAATCATAAGAAATATAGTTGAAACCTTAACAATTTCAGTTGAAAATCTATATTTGTAGAAAAGAAAATTGTTAAAAAAATATCCACAGCCATTATCAATAAAATTGTTGATAATACTGTGGATAATGTGGATAACTACAAACCTAGAAGATTTTCTCCCACGGAAACGATGTCTCCGGCGCCCATAGTTATCAACAGGTCACCGTTCATACAATTTTGTAAAAGAAAATTTTCAATCTCATCAAAGCAAGGAAAATAGTATACTTCTTTACCTAATTTCTCAAGTTCTCGTACTAAATCTTTCGAGGAAATATCTCCCGGATCTTTCTCTCTGGCGGCGTAAATATCAGCGAGTACAATCTTATCCGCGAGGGACAGGGTAGAGGCGAATTCTTTCAGATGGTTCTTCATTCTGGTATAAGTATGAGGCTGGAACACGCACCATAAAGTTTTATGGGGATAATTCTGAGCCGCTTTCAATGTTGCTTCTACCTCAGTCGGATGATGAGCATAATCATCAATCACGGTTACTCCGCCAATCTGTCCTTTATATTCAAAACGACGTTTTGAATTACGGAAAGCAAAAAGTGCACTTTTAATCTTCTCAATCGGAAGACCTAACTCAAGAGCGACTCCGATGGCAGGCATGGAATTCGACAGGTTATGAAGACCAATCACATTTAAGGTAATACGGTCAATATACTTACCCTTATAATAGAGATCATAACTGCCCATACTTTGGTCGTTGAACTCAATCTTATCCGCAGCAATATCATAAGTGCGATCGCTGCTTGCGTAAGCAGGATCAATGATACCATAGGTAAGAACCTTGCATTCCAAATCCTTTGTAAATTCATCAAGTCGATCGATCTCTCCATTAATGAAGAGCTGGCCGTCTTTCGGCAGACGTGATGCAAATAGATGGAAGGAATTACGGATGTCTTCCAGGTCTTTAAAGAAATCCAGATGATCAGCATCGATATTTAATATGATACTGCGCTTTGGATTGAACTCTAAGAAGGTATTCGTATATTCACAGGCTTCAATAATAAAGTGCTCTGATTTACCCATACGGATATTTCCACCGATGGCATCCAGAATACCTCCTACGGAGATGGTTGGATCCGCTGCTGCTTCCAAGAAGATTAAGGAAAGCATGGAGGTGGTCGTAGTCTTGCCATGAGTACCGGATACGGCGATGGCATCGTCGAAGTTTAACATAAGCTGACCTATCATTTGTGCGCGGTTCAGCATAGGAATATTCCTGCGTATAACCTCCTGGTATTCCTCGTTATCCTCATGAATTGCAGCGGTAAAAACGACAACGTTAATATCGGAGGAAATATTCGAAGCTCTCTGGCCGATGAAAACCTCAATGCCAAGCTCTGTCAGGTGGTCAGTTATTTTGCTTTGGTGACTGTCGGATCCACTTACTCTAAATCCAAGTGTATGTAGATACTCAGCAAATCCGCTCATGCTTATTCCGCCGATACCAATAAAATGAATCCGGCAAGGCGTGTCAAAATCAATTTTGTACATAGTACACTTCCTATTCTTAATTATTCATAACTGGTTTACATCATTTTGAAGTTTTACTATCTGCTATTATAACCTATTTCCCTTAAAATACAATAATAAATTGCTCCTGTATCATCATGCAGGCTACGCAAAACAGGATTTTCTGGTCGCCGGTACCGTTTTTCTGCCTTCAAAATGCATAAATATTCTAATAGGATTTGAGCGAGGTATAGTCATTATATTCTAAATTCATCGAATAGTTGCAGGGTTTAAGCGAAAAAAATCGTGGTAGATGTATATATTGGACCAAAAATGGCTTGTCAAAGCATAAGATGTCAAAAAAAAGACGATTTTTATGGGTTTTTTCGTAAATATTATTCACAATCAGGAATAATTATGGTATAATGGCATCAGCATAACCCAATGTTCGCATAGTTATATTTTGTAAATAATCTGTGTTTTATTTGTAACAGGGAAAAGTGAGATTAACTAGTGCTTAACTAACTTTTTCTTAACAACTAACGATAAATAACGACAGAAAAGGGGGACCATGCCATGCAAATTACCGACGTACGCGTGCGAAAGGTGAGTAAGGAAGGTAAAATGAAAGCAGTTGTGTCAATTACACTTGATAACGAGTTCGTGGTTCACGATATCAAGGTGATTGAAGGCGATAAAGGCTTATTCATTGCCATGCCGAGCAGAAAAGCCGGTGACGGTGAGTATCGTGATATTGCTCATCCGATCAATTCGGACACAAGAGATAAGATTCAGAAGATTATCCTTGAGAAGTACGAGATCGCGGCTTTGGAGAACGAGGAAACAGAAGAAGAACAGTAAGTATCGGTAATAAAAAGCCAAAAAAGCAGCATGGAGCTGCTTTTTTTGTTGCCACTCACTCTTAAAAAGCTTATAATAATAACGCATGTATCTGGTTTGATGCCAGTAAGTAAAGGTGGATCATAAGATGAGGGAGTCTCTAGCGAATAAATGCGATTTGTTTGCAAACAATTATAATGTAATAAGTAAGAAATTTAAGTGGAATGATACCATAAATACACGACTCGGTGCCCTGCTTTATACCATGGAGAAACGGGAAGCAGATATTGAAGCGATTGAACGCTGTCGTAAGATAATCAAGGAGAATACGGGAGTGTTTTCACAATTTAAGGACATGACAAATTTTATGACTTCGGTTATGTTATCTTTGCAGCCGGATCCGGAGCCGATGTTCAAGAGTGTGTTAAATGTCTATGATGCCATGAAGAAGGTGGGGTTTCACGCTTCTCCTTATCTTGTGCTGGCGGCAATCTCGATTGCTCTTCAGTCGGATCCTTATAACTATCAGGGACTTATTACCTCGGCGAAGAATTATTATGATGCCATGAAGGAGGAGCATAAATTCATCACCTCCTCGGATGATTATGGCTTTGCAGCTCTACTTGCGATGTCGGAAAAACCGGTATATCAGGCAGTCAAAGAGATGGAAGACTGTTATCGGCTGCTGAAGGGTGATTTCTTTGGAGCCAATGCGGTTCAGGCTTTGTCCCATGTTCTTACCTTCAGTGAAGAACCTGCCTATGCAAAATGTAAACGCGTTGCAGACCTAGATCGGGCCTTAAAGGATAGAAAATGTAAGATCGGTTCCGGAATCGAGTTATCCTTCTTAGGTGTTATCGCATTATTACAAGAGGACACACAGAAGCTCGCCGACGAGATAACCGAAGTGAAGGAAGACCTTAGGAATCGAAAGGGCTTTGGAAGCTGGTCAATCTCAAATACAGAACGTACCATGTTTGCTGTGGCACTGGTCTGTGATGATTATCTTGCGGACAGAAAGAGAAGTACGGTTGAATATACACTGGCGAATAACATTACCGGGATACTGATTGCACAACAGATGGCAGTCATGGCAGCAGCCTCCGGTGCCGCTGCAGCAGCGGCAGCATCCAACTAAAGTACGCCTATGCAATCAAAGCAGGTCACAAACATTGGCAAGTCACAAACATAGAAATATTGTATGTGCTACCATAGGGAAGAATAGAAAGGTTAATTCATATGTACATTATAGTAGGGTTAGGAAACCCAACGAAGGAATATCAGGCAACAAGACATAATATCGGTTGGGATGCCATCACCAGAATAGCGGATGACTATCGGATTCCCTTAGATTTTAAGAAACATAAAGCGATTTGTGGAAAAGGTTATATTGAGGGGGAGAAGGTGATTCTCGCTCAACCCATTACCTACATGAACTTAAGCGGTGAAAGTGTACGTGAGCTGGTGGATTTTTATAAGGTATCACCGGAGGAGGTTATCGTTATTTATGACGATATCAGCCTGGAGGTAGGACAGCTGCGTATCCGTAAGAAGGGAAGTGCCGGTGGACATAATGGAATCAAGAGCATCATCAGCCACCTTGGAACAGATGAATTCCCCAGAATTAAAGTGGGAGTCGGCGACAAGCCGAAGGACTGGGACCTGGCAGACTATGTTCTCTCCCGTTTTACCAAGGAAGAGAATGGAATTATCCGGGATGCGCTGAAGGATACCTCCGATGCCTGTCGGATGATTACGAGCGGCGAGATCGATGCAGCGATGAATCTGTATAATCGGAAGAAGTAAGGGAGGATATATTGTGAGGACCTTTACCATGCCCCTGATGGAGTTGAAAGAATTCAATGAAATCAGGGATAATATAAGAACGAAATCTCTGCCGGTACAGGTTACCGGCTGTATTGATTCTCAAAAATGCCATCTGATGCAGGGACTCGCAGAGGGGTTCCGTTATCGTGTCATTGTAACCTACAACGATCTGAAGGCAAAGGAGATCTACGAGGATTATCGCCTGTATGATAAAGAGGTATTGCTGTACCCGGCCAAGGATATCATCTTCTATAGCGCGGATATCCATGGAAATGCGATTGTCCGAGACCGTCTGAAGGTGCTTCGCCGTCTCATTGAGAAAAAAGAAGCGACCATCATCGTTACCTTGGATGGCGGAATGGACCGCCTGCTTCCTCTACAGATGGTGAAGGAACGAATTCTGACCGTGAATACCGCCTCCACCCTGAAACTGACGCAGTTTAGTGAGGACCTGGTTCACCTGGGTTATGAGCGTCAGGCACAAGTAGAATCACCAGGTGATTTTGCAGTACGAGGTGGCATCATTGATATCTTCCCACTAACGGAGGATGCTCCCTATCGTATTGAATTATGGGGGGATGAGATCGATTCAATCCGTACCTTCGATGTCAGTAGCCAGAGATCCATCGAACAGGTGGAGGAACTTATCATCTATCCGGCTGCAGAGATTATTCCGGATGAGTCCAGACTCCGGGCAGGTATAAAGAAGCTTGAGGCAGAGGAAAAGCAATATTATAAGGCGCTCAGAGAGCAATTCAAGACGGAGGAAGCAAACCGAATCCATCAGATCATTCAGGAATTCAAGGAGAATCTGGAGGCATATCAGGGTTCGGTTGCCTTGGAGAGTTATATCAGCTATTTCTTTGAGCAGACCATGAGTTTCTTCCAATATTTCAATGACGAGGATACGATCTTCTTCCTGGATGAACCCGGAAGGCTTACGGAAAAGGGTGAAGCGGTAGAACTGGAATTCCGTGAAGGTATGATCGGACGTATCGAGAAGGGCTATATTCTACCGGGCCAAAGCGATGTGATCTATAGTTATAAAGAAGTAATGGGGATGCTGGCAAACCGGAACTCCGTCCTGATCAGCACCATGGAAGTTAAAAATAATTTCTATGCTCCCAGACATAAATATGATTTTACGGTTCAGACGGTTGCTTCCTATCATAATAATTTTGAAGTGTTGATTAAGGATCTGGAACGATGGAAGAAGAATAAATACCGGGTCATCCTGCTCTCCGGTTCCCGAACGAGAGCCATGCGGCTCAGTGAGGACCTAAGAGAATATAACCTCAGTGCGTTCTATAGCGAGGATATGGACCGGGTGCTGCAGAGCAGTGAGATTATGGTCGCTTACGGTAACCTGCGCAGGGGCTTTGAATATCCTCTGATCAAGCTGGTTATCATCTCGGAAAGTGATATCTTCGGTACGGAGAAGAAGAAAAGAAAGAAAAAATCCTCCTATGAGGGTAATAAGATCCAAAGCTTTACTGAACTCACGCCGGGAGATTATGTCGTACACGAGAACCACGGCCTCGGTATCTATAAAGGAATTGAGAAGATTGAAGTAGATAAGATTACTAAGGATTATATTAAGATAGAATATGGCGGCGGTGGCGTGTTGTATATCCTTGCAACAGGCCTTGACGTGATTCAAAGATACTCCGGTTCAGAAGGCCGCAAGCCGAAGCTGAATAAGCTAAACTCCATCGAATGGAAGAATACCAAAGCTAAGGTTCGCGGTGCGGTACAGGAGGTTGCTAAGGAACTGGTGGATTTATACGCACAGAGGCAAGAGAAGATCGGCTTTGAATTCGGCGAGGATACCGTATGGCAGAGGGAATTCGAGGAAGCCTTTCCCTATGATGAGACAGATGATCAGCTGCTTGCGATTGATGCAACCAAGAAAGATATGGAAAGTAAACGCATCATGGATCGTCTAATCTGCGGTGATGTTGGATATGGTAAAACAGAGATTGCGATTCGAGCTGCCTTCAAAGCGGTATCCTATGGTAAACAGGTGGTAGTTCTGGTACCGACGACGATACTGGCACAGCAGCATTATAATACACTGGTACAACGTATGATGGATTTCCCGGTCAGTATCGATGTATTATCACGTTTTCGCAGTAGTGCAGAACAAAAGAAGACGTTGGAACGGTTGAAGAAGGGAAGCTTGGATATCGTGGTTGGAACCCATCGCGTACTTTCCTCCGATGTGAGATTCAAGAATCTGGGACTTCTGATCGTCGATGAGGAGCAGCGCTTCGGTGTTACTCATAAAGAGAAGATCAAGCAGATGAAGAAGGATATCGACGTACTGACACTGACTGCAACACCAATTCCCAGAACACTTCATATGAGTCTGGTCGGTATCCGCGATATGAGTGTATTAGATGAACCGCCGGTAGACCGTCTCCCGATTCAGACCTATGTTCTGGAACATAACGATGAGATTATCCGTGAAGCCATCAGCAGAGAGCTTGCCAGAGATGGACAGGTATACTATGTCTATAATCGGGTGAACGGTATCGATGAGGTGGCGAACAATGTTGCACGGCTGTGTCCGGAGGCAAATGTGGCATTTGCCCACGGGCAGATGAACGAGCATACCCTGGAGAAGATTATGTTTGATTTTATCTCAGGTGAAATAGATGTCTTGGTATCAACCACGATTATTGAGACAGGACTGGATATATCCAATGTTAATACGATGATCATTGATGATGCGGACCGACTGGGATTATCCCAGCTTTATCAGCTGCGAGGGCGTGTCGGACGATCAAACCGTACCGCTTATGCATTCCTGATGTACCGCAGAGATAAGATGCTGAAGGAGATCGCTGAGAAACGACTTCATGCGATTAAGGAATTCACGGAGCTGGGCTCCGGCTTTAAGATCGCGATGCGTGACCTCGAGATCCGTGGTGCCGGCAATCTTCTGGGAGCGGAGCAAAGTGGGCATATGGAGGCGGTAGGCTATGATCTGTACTGCAAGATGCTCAATGAAGCCGTCAAGTCCATGAAGGGGGATGCGGCGATTTCGGAGGAGACCTACGAAACTACCGTAGATATGGATATGGATGCCTATATTCCGGCAACCTATGTCAAGAATGAGATTCAGAAGCTGGATATCTATAAGAGAATTGCCGAGATTGAGAATGAAGAGGAAATGATGGATATGCAGGAGGAGCTTACTGATCGCTTCGGTGATATGCCGACTGCAGTGAATAATCTGTTGAATATTGCACTGATTAAGGCAACCTGCCACAGTCTGTACATCGTACAACTGATTCATAAGGATAATGAAGTCAAATTGATGATGTATCCGAAAGCGAAGCTTGCGGTTGAAAAGATCCCTGAGCTTATGCTAAAATATCAGAACAATCTGAAGTTGATGCCACAGGCCAATCCCTATTTTATTTACCGCTTGCCGGGTAGCCCCAAGGGCAGACCGGAGTCGATCACGATCTTTGATCAGCTCTATAAGCTATTGGAGGATTTTAAGATATTGCTGCAGAATGGGTTGAGCTAAAATTTGGTGGTATACATCATTGCTTTGAAAGGGGAACGTAGATGAGAACAAGTCGTAAATTAATTATAATGATATTCGTACTGCTTCTGCTGATGCTGCTATCAGCTTGCAGAGTTGGAGAAGAACGATATGAATTAACAAATTATATAGGAAAGAGTGTCTCGACCTTTGAGAGGAGGTCCGGGACCAAGCTTGAGGCACAGGGTACCGGTGTATATCTGATGAAGAATGTCGTTCAGATTATGGCACCGGAGAAGGAGGTCAACGCGATTACCTTACTGAGTGGTGCCGGAGAATACAAGGTATTCGGGGTAACCATCGGTATGACGAAGACCGAGGTGGATGCATTGCTTGCAGAAAGTTTCGGTAAGGAGATTGCAAAGACTATCAACACTGAGAAGAATGCAGTGACCTATACTTATCTGAAAAATGAAAAGGAGCTTTATATCTCCTATGATGTCGATAAAGAGACGGTAACCGAGCTATCTTACTATATCGTTGATTTGAAGGAGCAGGAGGATACCAAAGAACAGGAACAGGCGAGTTCCGGTGAACTCATGGCGATGATCGGAGACACCCGCGTCTATTACAATGAAGCTATGGTATATCTAAAATCAGCACAGCAAAACTATGAGACAACCTATGGAAAAGATGTATGGAATGCAGATATTTTGGGTAATGGAGAGACCTTTGGTTCCATGATCAAAGATGAGGTGATACATCAGATCACCGAACTGAAGATTATCCGTGCTGAAGCGGAAAAGGAGGGGATTACCTTATCGGAGGAGGAGCTCGCAGACGCCAATGCTTATGCGAAGGAGCATTTCGAGGGCCTGTCTTCGGAGGATATCAGTAAATATCTGATTACCGAGGAGCTGCTACGCCAGGTCTATGCAGATAATCTTCTTGCAGAGAAGGTATTTGAGAACAAAACCATCAATGTAGATAACAAGGTATCGGATCTCGAGGCAAAGCAGATTACCATTCAGCAGATCTTAATTAACAGCGTTCATTATGATGCGGAGGGTAAGACAACTGAATTATCCGCAGAGGAGAAGGCGGAAGCCTATGAGAAGGTTCAGAACTTACTGGAACAGGCGAAGACTACCGATGATTTTCGTGCTCTGGCGGAAGCAAATTCAGAGTCAGAGACCATAGAATATACCTTTGGACGAGGAGAAGGACCCAAGGAATACAGTTCTTCCTTTGAACAGGCAGCCTTTACGTTGAAGACCGGTCAGATCAGTGATATTATTTCTACTGATTACGGCTGGCATATCCTGTACTGTGTCTCAGATAACAATGAGGATGCCACCACACAGCGGAAGGAAGAAATCATTAATCAGCGCAGAAGCGAGCTCTTCGCACAGCTTTATGAGGAGTGGTCTGCTAATTACGATATCGTAGTAAACAGCGAGGCTTGGAAGGCGATCAGCTTCGAATAACATAAAAGAAGTAGGTAGTGAATAAGTTCAAGGGAGGATCGCACGTATCCCTCACACACAGGTTGCCGGACAGATCACTGTTCAGTATGCCATAGTCGAACAAGAATGTTCGCCTTTGTCATACAGAACAGTAATCAGTTCGGCAAACAGTGCATTAGGGGATACGTGCGATCCTCCCTTGAACTTATATATACGTATTGAAAGCTCTTTAAAGAAGATTGGAAATTCTATCATACTGTATATTACGACAAATTACGAAAATCATGTTCTGCTTTTGTTATAACTCTTTTTCAGACTCGTATTTAGAATCGCTTTTGGTTCACTTTTAGGCCCTGTGTTAATTTATATCGGAGATTCTAGCCATGTCGATTGAAGTGATAGCTATTAATTTTATTTATGAATCGTTTTACGGTACTTGGCGGGGGTGATGCCGAATAGTTTTTTGAAGTGCTTATAAAAGGAAGGCGAGTCCTTAAAGCCACAGGAATACACGATTTCTGTAATACTTAGATGGTTTTCTTCCAGCATCTTTCTGGCAGTGTTCAAGCGATAATGAATCAGATATTGCTGTGGTGAGGTATGGTGGTAATCCATGAACAGCTTATACAGATAAGTCCGATCAATCCCGATTTGTCTGGAGATATCGGAGATACGGATGGGATAGGAATAATTATTCTGAATATATTCGATGGCATTCGTCAGATAACGTTGGCTCACGGAAGCGATATTCGGAAGATCGCCGGGCAACATCAGAGAAAAAATCTGATACATGCGGCTGAGGATGCTGTATTCATTTATTTTACCCTGATCAAAGCACGAGATCATTTCGAATAAAGCTTCGGTTAGTAATCCGTCACTCGGATCGTTCTTAACTAAGATATCGTTGGTGAAGCCGCAGCGTGCTAATATATTCTTCACCTCATAACCGTCAAAACCCATCCAGCAGTAATCCCAGGGATCTGTCGCATCAGCCTCATAATAGGTGGATTCTCCGGGGCGGATTAAGAACATCTGACCCTTTTCTACCGGATATGCCTTATCCCGGACATAATAGGTACCCCTTCCCTTCGACACCACATGAATCAGGTAATGCTGGCGAACGGCGGGACCAAAGGAATGGGAAGGGCGGCAGCATTCCCAACCGCAGAAATAAAGCATCAAGGACATGGCAGGAGCCATAGCGTTGTCAATATTATTAATTTCTCTTGCCATTGTGTTTTTCCTCTCTTTGGATTAATCCAATACAGCTCGTAATTACGCAGGATTTACGAGCCTGGCCTGAATAGTTACGAATATGACTTGTATGCAACATAAACACAATAAAATGAAACATAGCATAGATGTAATTATATCTTCTCTATTATATAATTAGACATGGAATTTAACAAGAGAATTGCAATCAGAGGAGGAAATACAATGATTAAAATTACATTTATGGGGGCCGGAAGTACCGTATTTGCAAGGAATGTACTGGGTGATTGTATGTGTACCGAGGTTCTTCGGGACAGCGAGATTGCTTTGTATGATATTGATCCAACCCGTCTGGAGGAATCCTATATCATATTGTCCGCAATTAACAAAAACATAAATGATTCAAGAGCAGTAATCAAAACCTATCTTGGTGTAGAAAATCGTAAGGAAGCACTGAGAGGGGCCAGATTTGTTGTTAATGCAATCCAGGTTGGTTTATATGATCCATGTACGATCATCGATTTTGAGGTACCTAAGAAATATGGTTTAAGACAGACAATTGCAGACACCATGGGAATTGGTGGTATCATGAGAGCATTAAGAACGATACCGGTTCTGGAGGAATTTGCCCGAGACATGGAGGAAGTATGCCCAGATACCTACTTCTTAAATTACACGAATCCGATGGCAATGTTAACCGGATATATGCAACGTTATACGAAGATTAAGACCGTCGGACTGTGCCATAGTGTTCAGGTCTGCTCCGAGCATCTGCTAAAGATGCTTCAAATGGAGGATAAGCTGGAAGGCAGAACAGAATTGATCGCAGGTATTAATCATATGGGCTGGCTCCTCGATATTCGTGACAAGGATGGTAAGGATCTTTATCCGGAGATTAAAGAAAAAGCCAGAAAGAAGAATGAAGAAGAGAAGCATAACGATATGGTACGCTTTGAATATATTAAGCATCTCGGATATTATTGCACCGAATCCAGTGAACACAATGCGGAATACAATCCATTTTTCATTAAGGATAAATATCCGGAGCTGATTGACCGCTTCAATATTCCACTGGATGAATACCCGAGACGCTGTGTGAACCAGATTGCCGGTTGGGCGAAGGAAAAGAACGAGATACTGGCAGATGGTAAGATAATGCATGAGCGCTCCAAAGAATATGCCTCCTATATCATGGAAGCAATTGTAACAAACCAGCCATTCAAAATCGGAGGAAATGTGTTAAATACCGGACTGATTGAGAACCTTCCGGCAGATGCCTGCGTCGAAGTACCTTGTATGGTGGATGGGCAAGGAATTCATCCGACTCATGTGGGACGACTTCCGGTACAGCTGGCGGCGATGAATATGACGAATATCAACGCACAGCTCATTACCATCGAAGCTGCAAGAACTAAGAGAAAGGATATGATCTATCAGGCAGCGATGCTGGATCCTCATACGGCAGCAGAGCTCTCCATTGATGATATCGTTGCGATGTGCGATGAGTTAATTGATGCTCATGGAGATTATATGAGATGGTACAAATAATCTGACGTGACTGATCATGAATGATTTTCTGGAGAATTATAAAGTGTAATAAAAATAATATTGATTAACATAAGTCGATATGGTAGTATTATCAATGTTGGGAATGAAGTTCTCCCAGGGTTATAGACCTAAACCGCATTTATGCTGATGACTTCTGCGATAAAACGCAGATGTTATCAGCTTTTTTATTGTATAAAATAGTTCGTCCTATACAATAAAAA
>JAGFXQ010000289.1 GCA_017861355.1 Bacillota bacterium | reverse complement strand
GGAATTAAAATTTTGAAGCGCACGGAAACTTCTTACTGATACTAAGTATAGCAGTTGATATCTGTATATTATTTTATATAATATACTACATGGAATTTACTTACAGATTATTGTAGAATATAATTAGTTTAATGAGAGTATTAATTATGACTCTTGTTAGCATGGGGACGGGATTCAAGATAGAATCCCTCGGATTTACTCGGACAGGTATCTGTCGAAACAAATTTTATTAGAGAGAGGGACAATTATGAGAAGTGATCAAAGATGTAAGAGGCTTCCGATTACAGTATTGTTAATACTGTGTCTGTTCGTCGGAAGCATGTTGACTGCCTGCAGTCAGAAGAAAGCGGAAACCGCGGATACAACGGCAGTAACAGAAGAAGCAGCGCAGGTGGAGAATACCCAGCCGACAAAGGCACCCGAGGTAACCGCACCGGCAGAAGTGGCAACGACTGAGGCAACTCCAAGTGAGTTTGTAGCACCGGAAGATTTCTCACTTTATAAAGCGTATAAGGATGATTTTCTGATCGGAACCATATATACAGATGCCAGTCGAAGTGGTAAGGATATGGAACTGACCTTGAAGCATTATAATGCGATTACTCCGGAGAATATAATGAAACCTGAGTATATGCAGCCACAGGAGGGAAGCTTCGATTATAAGAATTCGGATGTAATGGTCTCTTTTGCTAAGGAGCAGGGATTGAATGTGGTCGGGCATACACTGGCATGGCATCAGCAGACAGGTAACTGGCTTGGCAGAAATGTATCCAGAGAAGAAGCAATTGAACAGTTAAAAAGTCACATTACCAATATCGTTGGAAAATATAAAGGTCAGATCATCAGTTGGGATGTTGTAAATGAAGCAATCAATGACGGAGCTACTTTACCGGCGGACGGTGACTGGACTAAGTGCCTGAGACAGACGCAGTGGAGCACATCAATCGGTTCCGATTATATGGCGATGGCTTTTACCTTTGCTCATGAAGCTGATCCCGATGTAAAACTTTATTATAATGATTATAATCTGAACGATAAGAAAAAAGCAGATATTGTATATGCTATGGTGAAGGATTTGAAGGGCCAGGGAGTACCGATCGACGGCATCGGAATGCAGGGACATTATACTGTTGATACCTCCGTTGGTTCCGTGGAATATAGCTTAAAGAAGTTCTCGGAGCTTGGAGTGGAGGTTAGTATCACAGAGCTTGACCTTGGAGTGAACGGAGCAGCAGCTACCGGACTTACGAAGGAGCAGGAGATCAAACAGGGTATAGCATATGCAAAGTTATTCCAGCTCTTTAAGAAATATAAAGATACCATCGCGAGAGTTACCTTCTGGGGTTATGTAGATAATCGTAGCTGGCGTGCAGACCGTTATCCCTGCCTCTTCAATGCGGATTATTCTCCGAAGCTAGCCGCTTATGCGGTCTATGATCCAGAAGCATTCCTTGCATTTTATCAAAAATCGGATCGTAGTACAGTTAGTGCTAAGACAGCAGAAGCCAAATACGGTACACCGGTTCTTGATGGTGAGATGGATGCCCTATGGGATAGCTGCACCATGTATCCGGTAGATAACCAGCTGACCGCTTGGGAAGGCGCTACGGGGGATGTCCGTCTGGCCTGGGATGAGAAATTCGTCTATGTATTGATGGAGGTTAAGGATACAACCTTAAACCATTCCTCCGCGAATGCTTACGAGCAAGATTCGGTAGAGCTTTATCTGGATCAGAAGAATGAGAAGAATGCATATTATGATGACAATGACGGACAATACCGTATTAATTATATAGGCGAAGAGAGCTTTGGAACGATACCCAATCTGACCGGTTTTGATTCTGTGGCGAAGGAAATCAGCGGTGGATATGTGATTGAAGTCGCAATACCTCTGATGGAGAAGGCTTCCGCCGATAAGATCATGGGCTTCGAAGCACAGATTAATGACAGTAATCAAAGCGGTGTTCGTCAGAGTATCGCCAAATTCAATGATCTCACGGATAATTCCTATCAATCTACGGATCTATGGGGTAATCTGAAGCTGGTCAAGTAATCCGCAAGAGAACAGAACAGTAGCTATAAGAGAAACAATGATATAGTAAAGGGATATAGGAGCTTGGAAGCATTTCTTCGGATTGCCCTGGGCTCCTTTTATTATGAGAGTGAGGCAGGACTACATTTCACTTGATGCACGAACGTATGTATGGTATGATGATTAGATAGAAGTATAAGATAGAATAAATGAGATAGTATAAATAAGATAAAATAAATAAGATAGAATAAATAAGATAGAAGAGATAAAAAAGTAGAAACGAGTTAGAAGCAGCGAGTTAGGAGGCACAGATATGGAACTATTAGAGGGGTTGAATGAAGAGCAGAGGCAGGCAGTGACCACGACGGAGGGTTATGTCCGAGTGATTGCCGGTGCCGGTTCAGGTAAGACTAGAGCGCTTACCCATCGCTTTGCATATCTGGTGAATGAACTTGGAATCTCAACCTCGAACATTCTATGTGTGACTTTTACCAATAAGGCTGCCAATGAGATGAAGCGTCGTATCCGGAGTATGATCGGTGACAACGATACCGGTTATATCAGTACCTTTCATGGCTTCTGTGTTCAGGTGTTGAAGGAAGATATTCATGTACTTCAGTATCCGAAGAATTTTATTATCCTGGATACAGAGGATGTGAACAGTGTATTGCATACCATATTTGAGGACATGGGCTTAAACTCCAAGAATTTCACGTTTCCTACACTGATTGATATGATTACAGATCGGAAAAATAGAGAAGATTATCTGAAGGATATTCTGAATACGGACCATGAGGAACTGAAGGACAAATTTCGCCATGCTAAAAATCAGCAGGATGCTATATTCTACCGCTATCTGTATGAGCAGAAGAAATGTTTTGCACTTGATTTTGATGATTTGATTAATTTTGTATTATACATATTTGAACACTACGAGGATATCCGGAGTAAATGGCAGCAGAGACTAGAATATATTATGGTGGATGAGTTCCAGGATGTGAATGTGAGACAGTACCGACTCACTCAGATTCTGAGTGATTATCATCATAATCTCTTTATCGTAGGTGATCCGGATCAGACCATCTATTCCTGGAGGGGTGCGAGAGTTGAGTATATTCTTAATTTTGATCAGGAGTATCCGAGTGCCGGGACTATTATCATGGATAAGAATTACCGCTCCACGCCGAATATTGTCAATGCTTCCAATTCATTGATCACCAAAAATAAGAAAAGGATGGAGAAGCAGCTGATTGCAATGAATCAGACAGAGATACCGGTGATATATAATCATGCTAAGACCACCGGACAGGAAGCAGAATGGATCGCAGAGCAGATAATGACTCTGATCGGGAGCGGAAGAAAGCTGCGTGACATTGCGATCCTCTATCGGTCCCATTTTATCTCCAGAAGCTTTGAAGAAGTATTTATTAAGAAAAATATCCAATATACCATCTACAGCGGTATTGAATTCTATAAACGAAAAGAGATCAAGGATGTACTGTGTTATCTAAGGATGATTGTGAATTCGGATGATATCTCCTTTACGCGAATTGTGAATCTACCAAAACGTAATATCGGAGAGAGGCGTATGGCTTTCCTGAAGGAATATGCAGAGAAGAATAATTGTTCCTTGTGGCAGGCACTGCAACAAAACCTGGAGCATGAGCTTTTGACTAAGACTCAGGCAAAGGCCTTTCTTCATCTGATCGAGAAATATCAAGCGGTTTATGAGAAGATGAAGCTGTCAGAATTGTTGACTAATGTGTTGAATGAAAGCGGTTATGAAGCGCTGCTTCGAACCAACGGTGAGCAGGATCGTTTAGATAATCTGGCGGAGCTGAAGCAGTCCATCTTTGAATATGAACGGGATGCAGGAGAGGAGTGTTCCCTGCCGGATTACCTGGATCGAATCTCACTTTATACTAATTTGGATCAGAAGGAACAGAATGATGCAGTTCAGCTTATGACGATTCATAATGCAAAGGGATTGGAATTCCCCTATGTATTTGTATGCGGATTGAATGAAGGCATCTTTCCGAGTAAGCATGTGGATACCAAGGACAAGCTGGAGGAAGAACGGAGATTGGCTTATGTCGCATATACTCGGGCTGAACGGGCGTTATTCCTAAGTGATGCTGAGGGAGTGAACTATGACGGCTCCTATCGTTATCCCTCCCGGTTTATCTTCAATGTGGAGAAGGCATATCTGAATTACACTGTTGAACTGGAGGAGAGACTGATTGGTGATGCCGGTTTCTATATTGAACAGAATGAACGGAAGTTGGAGGGAAATACCATTAGACTGCAGGTTGGTGATATCATCCGGCACAGTGTCTTTGGAAGAGGTACAATCGTTGGAATCAATGATGAGATCTCAAGCTATATCATTCAATTCGATTCTATGGAGACCACCAGAAGCATCAGCTTTAAAATAAGACTAGAATTGATTGAATAGGAGAGACATCAATGAACAAGGACAGATTTATATATATTAGTGCTATGCTGATCTTCGGAAGCATCGGCTTGGTATCAAGAAATATTATGCTATCCTCGGGACAGACTGCCTTATCAAGAGGAGTTATAGGAAGCATCTTTCTGCTGGTTGCAAGTCGAGTTCTCAAAGAAAAGATTGAATGGAAGGTGATAAAACCGAACCTTCTATTGCTGGTCCTATCGGGAGCAGCAATCGGCTTTAACTGGATCTTAATGTTTGAAGCATATAAATATACCTCGATTGCAAATGCAACCTTA
>JAGFXQ010000288.1 GCA_017861355.1 Bacillota bacterium | reverse complement strand
CATTTCTGTTCGAAATCAGCGGCTTATTTTGTCCTCTTGATTGATAGGAAATATCTATATAATATTATTTTTGTTTTATAACAAGATTTTTGTTTGTTTAATCATATAATACTCCTCTTCACATGCTTTGTAAAGAGGAGATTTCTATAGATTTCTATTTGAAAATAATCTTCATCACGATATTTTGCGGATAATCGCCAAAACTTTCACCAAAGAGATTCATGCCACCCTGATGCTCTGCATCCTCCTTGATACCTATTCGAACCGAGATATAGTCTTTCTCCGAAAGATCGAATTCAGATAGGCCGGTATTCGCTGTCTTCTCGTCATCCAGAAAGCATCCGTGCTCCACGATACTCCAGGTCTTAAGATTTCCATACTGAGTATTCTTATCCGGCCACCAATCCGGATTCAGCTCGCCTCTTCTTCCACCATAATCACTTTGACTAGTCCATGTTCCAACCTCTAAACCGTTGACCCACAAGGTGATATCCGACGGATAGTCCATATTATATTCGTGGTCCTCCGAACATAGCTCCATAGAGAGAGAAAGGCTTTGAATCTTCTTGCCGGTCACTCCGTTTGTCGGAAAGCGATATTCAATATACCCCTTACCAAGCCAGATCAGTTGGGCTTCCATCCTTTCCGGGAGATAGAAGCAGCGAGGATCATCCTCCGTACCGATCGGCCCTTTCACACTCGCCATTCCACAAGTTGGAGTGATGCTGTAATCAATAAAGCTTCCAATCGGCATCTTGATAATCTCTTCATCCTGCTCCAGGTTCTTGGTTGTATTCATTTCCATATAGATGTGATCCAGTACAATACGGCATAGCTTCATCGAGCCACGTATACCCGGCTGCAAGGAAGTCTTAATCATCCCTGCTTCTTCCAGCACCTTCACATGTGCCGCAGAAGATGAAGCTGGTATATCTAACAGCTCCGCTATCTCATTCACATTCAGATCCTTATGGCGTAACAGTCGCAGTAACTCGACTCTGGTCTCTGAGGACAATGCTTTCGAAATCGTCGCCAGATGCTCCACATCATCCAAATTTAATTTAATCGTCTGTATCATAGTAACTTCCCTCAGATTCTGATAGAATAATAACATATATTCTGCAATATAACACAAATTCCTTCTAACTAGTTCGATCATACCAATATTTCGCAGTTTTCACAAGCAATTTCTTCAAGTTTTATTTATATTCAGCATGGCTTGTAGGTTACAGTTCAGCCTTATCAATGACTAACGCATACGATTAGGAATGAAATGTTCCTAGTCGTATTCATTACCTGGTAGGCTGAACTGTAACGCTGGTTGAGTAATAATAGAAACTCATCGTTTATTTGCGACATAATTTGTGCTATAATGACATTATCATATACAGAAGGACAATCAGAAAATGAAGAAGCTATCCACGGAACGAATTTTCACCAAACCCATCAATCTCCTACTATTATCCGTACTCTGTACCCTATTATGGGGAAGTGCTTACCCCTGCATCAAGACCGGTTATGTGCTCTTTGCTCTTCCCGGTGATGATATACCCGGTAAGCTTCTGTTTGCCGGAGTTCGCTTCTTCGCAGCCGGAATCATCACCATCGTTATAAGCTCCTTACAGAATAAAAGGTTCGTAATTCCGGACGTTGCCACTCGTAAAGGGATCTTATTTGTTAGTCTTACACAGACCGTACTGGAATATATCTTCTTCTATATCAGTATGTCGAATACCACCGGAGTGAAGGGGTCCATTCTGAATTCCTCCAGTTCCTTCTTTGTTGTAATATTGGCACATATCTTCTATAAGAATGATAAGATAACGATGAATAAGCTAGCCGGGTGTATCATCGGGTTTATCGGCATCATCATGATCAACAAAACCGGTCTCACAGCCTCTGCCTTCCATTTTAATATGATGGGGGATGGAATGATGATTCTGGCCGGACTTGCTTTCGCCATTGGCTCCATAATAAGCAAAAAGGTCTGCCAGACGGCAGACGCTATGGTAGTAACAGGATATCAATTGGGGTTGGGTGGCCTTATTCTAATTATCCTTGGATTATTCACCGGAGGACGATTAACAAGAATTACACCGGCAGGAATATTACTGCTCAGCTATATGGCACTACTGTCAGCAATGGCTTTCTCCATCTGGACCGCCTTGGGCAAATATAATCAAATGAGTAAAATTGCAATCTATAACTTCCTTACTCCGATCTTCGGTGCATTGCTATCCGCATTATTCCTGGGGGATGCTCTGTTCACCCTGAATAATATCCTGGCTTTATTACTGGTAAGCTCCGGTATCGGCATCGTGAATCTAAGGTCAGGAATTAAGCCTCGGAACCTTCGCTATCCGGATTAGCCAGGATCTGAATTCCGCGATGCTCCACCGCGGTAGAGAATACGATCTGAGTACTCGTCTTACCAAACTTTTGAACTTCACCGATGAAGGCATCCAAATCCATAGTGCTTTTAAAGCAGACTTTGATCAGCATTGAGAAATTGCCGGTGACGCAGTTACACTCCATTACATTCGGACAAGCTTTAATAAACGGATAGAATTCCGGCTTCTGGTTTGGTGCAACCTCGAGATTGATGAATGCAGTAATATGATGTCCCAGCTTCAACCAGTCAATATCCGTATGATAGCCTTTGATGATCCCTTGCTTCTCCAAACGCGCAATTCTTGCCGCAACTGCAGGAGATGACAAATATACCTTCTCGGCTAGTTGTTTTAACGGTACTCTAGCATTCTCCTGTAACATAATTAATAATTGCTTATCGATATGATCCATTGCACTCCACCACCATCTCAAATTGTATAATAATACCTAATTCTAACCCTTCATAACCTGAAATGCAAGAACTGATTTCACTCTTACTTCAAGCTAACTCTAGACAAGTTCCGAAAAAAAATCACCGAACACAATGTACGTCCACTTGTAAAAAATTTAATTGCATGTTATTATTTTAGTATTAGTAACTATTACTATTATACTAAGGAGGACATTATGCCCACAAAAAATGCTGTTGCACAAGGTGTAATTGACGGTAATGACATTCTAAAATGGTTTTATCTCGGTTCACAGGAAGTCCAACGAAATAAATTGTATCTTAACTCCATCAATCTATTTCCCGTAGCAGACGGCGATACAGGAACGAATCTTTCTACGACCATGAAAGCAATGGTAGAAAATATAAATGAAGAAAATGCTTTTCATGCAATAATCCGAAATATGTCCGAAGCAGCGCTTGCTCATGCCCGGGGCAATTCCGGTATATTATTTGCTTCCTATATCAAAGGGCTTGCGGTAGAAGGCAACATCTACGATGTTGTGACAATAAAGGACTTTTCTATTATCGCTCAGGGAGCAGTTAAATACCTGTACCAGGCAATCGATAATCCGGTAGAGGGTACTATGATCAGTGTTATTAAGGATTGGGCTTCTTTCTTATCTCAAAACCATGAGAAGTATAATAATTTTGAAGAACTATTGCAGGATGCTTATCAAACTGCAATATTCTCCTTGGAACGTACCGCAACTCAGCTCGATATCCTCAGGAAGAATCATGTTGTAGATTCCGGTGCTGAGGGCTTTGTACGTTTTCTTCAAGGGATCAATCGATTTTTCAACGGAGCAGACACGAAGCAAAGTACACCATGGGTTAATACAGAGTTCGCAATTACTGAAGAGAACGTGGATCACTTTCAATTTTGCACTGAATTCTTCTTAGAGCTTTCGGATAACTTCTGCACAATGTCAAATATAGAATTAGATAAACATATAAAAGAGCTTCTGCATCCTTACGGGGATTCGCTGATTGTATCCTCACAGGGCAATAAGATGCGCATCCATATACATACTGATCAACCGGAATTGGTTGCAGAGGCAATGAAAGAGTTTGGAACTTTTGTGGAGCAGAAGGTAGATAATATGAACCTTCAGAATAGTGTCAAGGTTCATCAAAAGAGCAAAATAGCGATAGTCACTGATTCTATTGCTGATCTACCGGAGGAATACAAATTTGATCATCAGATATTTACCCTGCCACTCGGTTTGCTAATGGAGGATTCAGTCTATTTAGACAAGCTTACAATAAGGCCAAAGCAGCTATTTCGGTCTATTCCCAAGCTTTCGACTTATCCGACAAGCTCGCAGCCGGAACCAGGCAGGGCAACAAGCTTTCTTGAGAATCTCCTGGATATCTATGATTCATTGATCTTTATAACAGTATCCTCGAAGTTGAGTGGAACTCATCATACTATAACCAATGCTATTCGGGAATTAGAATTACCTGACAAGATGATATCCGTAATTGACAGCCGGTTGAATTCCGGTGCTCAAGGTCTACTCGTTAAGGCAGCCGCTGAGTTATTAGAAGCAGGTCATTCCCATGAGGAGATTGTACTGGATCTGCAAGCACGTATTAGCAAGACGAAGATTTATGTTTGTCTGAATACCTTGGAATATGCAATACGAAGCGGTCGTGTTCCGAATACCGTCGGTAAACTGGGCATGCGGCTCGGTATCCGTCCGATTATGACTCTGGATTCGGAAGGGAATGGAGCTGCGTTCGGCGCGGCCTTCAGCAAGCGTGGTTTGACCAAGCAGATTTATCAACTAATCAAGAAGGCGAAGCAGGAAGGTGGAATTAAGGAATATAGCATAGTTCATGCGGATAATCAGCCCTTAGCCATGGAGTATAAGGACGAATTGACAAAACTTCTTGGGAAGGAACCCGAATTTATCTCTGAGATATCTTCCATCATTGCTCT
>JAGFXQ010000287.1 GCA_017861355.1 Bacillota bacterium | reverse complement strand
ACCATTGCGTATCCTCATTAACTTTTTCTTTTTCGCTTTCTTTGTGGTTTCAGAATTGATGGTATCCAGTTCATCACAGATTTGGCGCGCAAGGGCAGCGTTTATTCCGATTAATTCATCTTCAACCGCATCCCCGGATAGTTCGGCAAATGATGAGGAATGATTCGTAAACTCATCTGCTTCTGTCATGTCCTCCTTGGTCGGAAGAATCTCTTCACTTGCAGTATTCACCATCGTTTTCTCCGGCTCTGTACCGGTTATCTCAGAGGCAGTCGCAGTTACCTCTTGATCCGCTATAGCGGTAACATCCGATTTCTCATTCTTCGCTGGCGTCTCAACATTCGATTCACCGAAAGCATTATCAATGTTTTTGTAAAAATTCTCACTAAATTCCGGATCATTATCGAAATCGAATATTGAATTTGCGTCATCCTTATCCATCTTTTCATCTCCTAATAAATATAAAGCGTATCTGAAACCTTACTTTTTCTTACTTAAATTACAAACAAGATGAAACGATCCATCGTTTCACTTGCCGAAAATCAAATTTACCCCCTGATTTTCTCTGAAACAGCCTTCTCCAGAAGCTGATATACTCTGATAGCAGAAGGAATATTCATTCTTTCTTCCACTGTATGCACATCAAACAGATCCGGTCCGATGGAAATTGCATCAACCCCCGGAAGCTTCTCACTAAGGATACCGCATTCCAAGCCGGCGTGAATTGCCTCAACACGCATCTCCTTGCCGGTGCTCTCCTGGTATAATCTCTTATAATGCTCACGAAGTAAAGAATCCGGCTTATATTCCCATCCCGGATACTCAGCGTACTCATTGAAATCTCCACCGAGGAAGCTGATCATATAATTTAACTGATTACTCATATAATGCTTATAATTGTATAGTGAACTACGGATTGCGTCAACAAATGTTACATGATCTTCTTCCGTATTGAATATGCCTAAATTCAAGGAGCTCTCCACTAAACCGGGAATATAGGAGCTCATTTCCTGAATACCGTTTGGCATATTAACTAACATAAACATCATTTTCTCAAAGGATACCGGATGCATCACCTGATGGGAGCCTTCGTCCAGATCCTCAAGAACGTATTTTAATCCGGGCTCGCTTGCTGATAATTCCTGCTGATAACCCTTCATCAATTTATCGATACTATTCTTGATACTGATCAAGCTTTCCTTTAAGTCGTTACCTTCTCCTGCAACCAAAAGTTCAGCCTCTGCTTCGCGCGGAATAACATTATCTTTAAAACCACCCTGCATACGGATCAGATCAAAATCATTTTCTTGTCTCAAATCAAAGAGCAGTCTTCCTAGTAGCTTCGGTGCATTTGCTCTATTCTTATGAATATCTGCTCCGGAATGGCCGCCTTGCATCCCACCCAGACTAATTTTAATTCTCTTACCCTTTGCTTCCACTCTCTGAATTGGCAGGGTACAGTTACATCTCATACCGCCTGCACAGCTGGTAAGTACACAATCTTCTTCTTCAGAATCAAGATTAATCAGATACTTTCCTTTCAGAGTAGATAAGTCAAGTGCCTTTGCACCATTCAGCCCCATCTCTTCATCTGTGGTAATGATTGCTTCCAGTCTCGGATGAGAAAGAGTTTCGTCCGACAGCATCGCAAGAATATATGCTACCGCCACACCATTATCTCCACCTAAAGTGGTTCCATCAGCATGAAGGAAATCGCCATCTACCACCAACTTAATTCCATCTTTCAGAAAATCATGAGTCGCATCCTTCACCTTCTCACAAACCATATCCATATGGCCTTGCAGAATAATTGCCGGTTCCTCTTCATAACCCGGGGTAGCTTCCTTAATCATGATTACGTTATATGCGCTGTCCTGAGTGTATTCTAATTTATGCGCTTTTGCATAGGCTACCAGATAGTTGCTGATCGCCTGTTCATTTCCCGACCCTCTCGGAATCTCGGAAATCTCACTAAAATATTTAAATATTCCTTTATAATCTAAGCTTTCTAATGTCTTGTTCATCTTCACTCTCGCCTTTCTGTTGTATTTTCTCTGAAAAACCGATGAAAGAACCGAGAAGTACTCTCTCCGTAACATTTAATGATTAGACGAAAGAGTCCATGACCCGGTTCAACTTATTTTATTAACATTATTATAATTTTAGTATTTCTCCCATTCGTGTGAAATACTCCGTTATAGTGAATATTTGTATTTTCGATCGGTTTCTTTCAAAGTTTCTTTTGTATTAGTAAATATAGTTATTCTATTCTGTGTTCGTAAAAACGAATTAGTTCTTAAAGCTATGAATGGGTGCCGGAATTCTGCCGCCACGATTAATGAAGCTGTCGCAGCCAAAGGTATTAACCTTCATAACCGGAGCATAACCAAGTAATCCTCCGAATTCCACGCGCTCGCCAATTCCTTTTCCGATGACAGGAATAATACGAACCGCAGTTGTCTTCTGGTTTATCATACCGATTGCCATCTCATCTGCGATGATACCGGATATCGTCGTTGCCTTGGTATCTCCGGGAATTGCGATCATGTCAAGGCCTACTGAGCAGACGCAGGTCATCGCTTCCAGCTTCTCTAGAGTCAAGGCTCCTGCTTCCACTGCATTAATCATACCCTGGTCTTCGCTGACCGGGATAAATGCGCCGCTAAGTCCACCTACATAGGAGGATGCCATTACGCCGCCCTTCTTCACCTGATCATTTAATAGAGCTAAAGCTGCTGTAGTACCGGGTGCTCCAACCCGTTCCAAGCCCATTTCTTCTAAAATCTCCGCAATACTGTCGCCAACCGCAGGAGTCGGTGCCAAGGATAAGTCGATGATTCCAAAAGGAATATCAAGCATTCTTGAGGCTTCCTGAGCAACTAATTGTCCGACACGGGTAATCTTAAAAGCAGTCTTCTTAATCGACTCACATAATGCTTCAAAATCCTGACCACGAACCGTCTCTAATGCTTTCTTCACAACGCCGGGGCCACTGACACCGACATTGATTACCGCATCACCTTCCGTAACTCCATGGAAAGCACCTGCCATGAAGGGATTATCGTCGGGTGCATTGCAGAAAATAACCAATTTGGCACATCCAATGGAATCCTTCTCTTTGGTGTGCTCTGCAGTCTGAAGAATAATCTCGCCCAGAAGCTTGACTGCATTCATGTCAATACCGGTCTTGGTTGATCCGACATTCACGGAGCTGCATACTCGTTCCGTCTGGCTGAGCGCCATAGGAATGGACTTAATCAGAAGTTGATCGCTATTCGTCATTGCTTTGGATACCAGAGCAGAGTAACCACCAATAAAGTTGACACCAACGGTAGTGGCGGCACGGTCTAAGGTTTTTGCTATTGTAACGAAATCCTCCGTGGTCTTGCAGGCTGCAGCACCAACTAAGGATATCGGAGTTACCGAGATACGTTTATTAACAATCGGTATTCCATATTCTCTCTGTATCTTGTTCCCTGTTGCTACCAGATCCTTAGCGATCGTTGTAATCTTTGTATAAATCTTGCGATTGAGCTCATCCAAATCAGGGTCAGCACAGTCAAGAAGGCTGATACCCAGAGTGATTGTACGGACATCCAGATTCTCCTGTTCAATCATTTTATTGGTTTCAATGACTTCGTTAATGTTAATCATTTTAATCTCCATTCTGTCGAAAAGCTAAATCCTATGCATCTTGTCAAAGATATCTTCGCGCTGAGTCTTGATGATTACTCCGATCTCTGTGCCGAGCACTTCCAGCTCATCTGATAAAATCTCGAAATCCTTACTAGCTCCGGACATATCAACAATCATCATCATATTAAAAAATCCTTGGACAATTGTCTGAGAAATGTCAAGGATATTGACATTATTATTCGCAAGATAGGTACAAACCCTTGCAATGATACCAACGGTATCTTTTCCTACCACAGTAATTACGGTTCGCTTCATAAACTAGTTCCTCCTTATATCGTTACCATGCAGGATGGCTGATCCCGATGGGCAACACTCACACTTTTTGAAGAAAAGCTGCTGCCACGATTGGTCAGCTCACAACATACTGTTTCATAAGCCAATTCTTCATAATTATTTTCCTTGCTTAAATGTGCCAAAAAGATATGCTGTAATCTTGGATGAATCAGTCTGCTGATCAGATCAGCGGAGGTGTCATTGGATAGATGTCCTCGGTCTCCCAAGATTCTTTGTTTTAAATAATAAGGATATTTCCCAACCATAAGCATATTCACGTCATGATTTGCTTCCACTAACAGAAGCTCGGAACCCTCCAGCATGGATACGATATAATCATCGTATTTTCCAAGATCCGTTGCAATTCCTATCTTTTGCCCCTCAGCCTGCATCGTATAGCAGACCGGTTTAGCAGCATCATGAGATGTTGCAAAAGGTTCCACACAAATATCATTGATCATAAAGGTCTCATTTGCCTTCACATAGTGATATAACTCTCTGGGAATATCTCCAAGGCTCTTAATTTGATCCAGAGCATTGGCTGTCTCATAGGTCGCATAAATCGGGATATGATATCTGCGTGCCAGTATTCCAAGTCCGGATACATGATCCGAATGTTCATGTGTTATTAATATTCCCTGTATTGTATCCGGCAAGATGTCAATCCCATTCAGTCCGTTTTCAATGCGCTTTGCGCTAACACCGGCATCTACCAGCAAATTCGTGTTCTGACTACCGACATAGATGCAGTTTCCACTGCTGCCGCTTGCAATACTGCATAGCTTCATATTAATCTTCCTATTCTATATTAATCTAAATAACCTTATGTACCA
>JAGFXQ010000286.1 GCA_017861355.1 Bacillota bacterium | reverse complement strand
GGTCTTTCCTTTTTCATCTATTAAGCGCAGAAGCATCTGGGAGAAGGTCTCTTCCAGTTGATTAACCACATCATCTAAACTTCTGGGAGCTTCTTCAAAGCAGGAATAGCAGATAGCCTCATCGTTTATATCGGAGATATCCGGAAGCTTTTCTTCGATCAGCTGACTATTCTTGCCAGTCTGAAGATTCGTCATCACAATAGGTCTCTATATAATGGTTTATCTCCTGAAGAAGTTCCTCACTGATCATGGAATTATGTTTTATCCGAAACGGCATAGGCTCCTCCACAATAACAATAATCTGTCATATATTTACGTATTTCTTGATCCTGTCCCTCCGGAGATAAAATAACCAGATAATCACCGGGTCTGATCTGGGTGTTTCCTTTTGGTACAATCTCTCTCGCTCCCCTTCGTATCCCGACTACCAGAGAACCTTGAGGCCAGTTGAGCTCACCAATCATCTTATCACAGACTTCACTGCCTAACTCAACTACGAATTCATGCAGCCCACCTTTTTCATCTATCGTTATCTTGCTTCCGTTATTCTCAATAAATCGCTCCAAAAGAGCCTCATAGATTGGTTGAGTTTTCAGTACATCGGAGATAAGTAATGCAATAAAGGAGCAAGCCGCAACCGGAAGAAGATGTATTAGAGAGCCGGACATCTCAAAAGTAAGCAGGATACTGGTCACCGGAGCTTTTACCGATGCTGATAGTACACCTGTCATTGCACACACTACAAAATCAGCAATATACTTTGACGGCAAACCCAGATAAGTCGCGGCAATGCCTAGTATGCCACCGGTTAAAGCACCCACAGATAGAATCGGAAAAAAGATTCCTCCCGGGACACCACTGCCGAAGCTTGTACCTGTAAAAATCATCTTCATAAATAGAAATACGAAGAGTATGCCAATCCCTCTGCCTGCATTCTCAGATATCCGAATCAGTTTCTGACCTCCACCCAGTATCTCAGGAAGAAAAATACCACAAGGCAAAGCGATCAACAAAGCTATACATGGTCGCAAAATCGCAGGTATCTTACGGTATAGGGACTGAAATCCCAATAATAATTTATTCATCAATGATCCTGCAAAACCGGAGACAATACCGATTGGTATCAGCCATATGTATAAATTGATCGGTAACTGCGGTGTCGCTGTAAAATTTAGTACCGGCTTTAATCCAAAGAAATTCTTTGACACAAAGTCCGCGGTCAAAGAGGCAGTAGTTGCTGCAAGCAGTACAAGTGGAGAAAAGCTTCGGTGAACCTCCTCAAGTGCAAAGACAATTCCGGATAACGGAGCATTGAAGGCTGCAGAAAGTCCGGCTGCAGCACCTCCGGTAATCAGATACTTATCTTCCAGGTGGCTTGTGCTGATTCGATTTGCTACCAACTGCCCACCTGCTGCTCCTATTTGTATCGATGGACCTTCTCTGCCTAAAGAAAGACCGAATATAGAGCACAGAATACCGCCAAGATATCTGACTGCCAGGATCGAATACCACTTCATATTTAATCCGTATAGCAATACCCCCTCTGTCTGAGGAATACCGCTGCCCGATGCCATTGGTTCTAATTTTACAAGCCAACCGATAAAAAGGCCCACTGACATAATTATCACGGTCCAAAGAAAGGCAAAACCCGGATGCAGCTTCAGATAGCTATATATTCTCACTGCTGTCTCTGTTCCAAATTCTATTCCCATACGATATAGAACAGTGAGCAGACCGACTATGATTCCGATCAATATTCCCTTGAAGGTAAGCTTCCACTTTATTTTATTGAAATCAGATAATAAGTTATAAACTTTTGTATGCATATAACATCCCTATTCGCCATAATTCTTAGTTTTGTTCAAACATGTCAATTATAACACTAAGGACTTGCATTATCAAACCCATCCAAACAAATCTTTTATTCTTTGATCAACTCATTTGAAGCTATTTCAAATCACTCTGCATCTTCCATTTGAATAAGATAGCCGAGACAAAATAGATCGTTATTGCATAGATCAGTATAATCAGGAGCGGTTTTCCGAGATCATCATATCTCCCCTGTAAGGCCAGGCGTGCGGCATTCACCCCATGATAGAATGGTAATGCGCGACAAACCTTCCCAAATGTTCCGCCGATTGCGTCCACATCCATCCAGACTCCGCCTAACATACTGGCCGCTGAGATAATGATAGAACATATCCCGGGTGCTGCCTTGTCATTCAACAAGGTTCCGAAGAACATACCAAATGCAATGAACATCAGCGCCGAAGGCAATAAGACAAGAATACACAACAATACATTTACCGGCTGAAATACATATCCTGTAGCTCTTCCAATCATAATGGAGGCAACAAAGGCAATGGCAATCTGTAATATGGATATAATCATCAGGGGCATCGTATATCCGCTGATAAAGTCAATTGCCTGCATCGGAGATGCATATAATCTCATCAGGAATGCGCCGGCGCGGTCCTTGGATACCTGCAGACAGGTAAACAGCATAACAAACGTCAGCCCGAACAATGCGATTCCCGGTGCTAATGACTGGATATGAAATAATACCATTCCTGCTTCCTTCGGAATGCTCCGGTCAACTATCGTCATGATTACTAACATCACTAACGGAAAACCCAAGCAGAAAATATAGTTCAAAGGATCTCTTAATAATTCCTTGATGGTTCTCCTACAAAAAATAACACTTCTCATAATATCCTCCCACAGTATATACTCATCTCATCAAAAACCTGTAAGAACAAGGAGTTCGCTCCAATGAGCGGACTTCGTAGTTCTTGCGAAGCGAATGCAAATTCGCTATGTGAAGATAGTTCTTCACATTATTCGGCAATTGCAATAAATGCATCTTCTAGATTATCCTTACCGGTTTGAAGCTTTAATTCCTCTACCGATCCCTGTGCTTTAATCTCCCCTTTGACCATAACTGCAATCGAATCCGAGAGACTTTCCGCTTCCTCCATATAATGTGTCGTCAAGACAATCGTAACTCTGCCCTTCAGTTTCTCAATGCTTCTCCACAGTTCTCTTCTTGCAAGTACATCAAGTCCTAAGGTGGGTTCATCCAAGAATAACAACTTAGGTTCCGTCACTAAAGCCATCGCGATACTAAGTCTTCTCTGCCATCCACCGGAAAGTGTCTTAGCCTTGTTGTCTTCCACTTCCTGTAGCGAGAAATCTTCTATGATCTGTCTTACCTTTTCGATTGCCTTACTCCTTGAGAATCCATAGATCTCGGCAATGAATTCAAGATTCTCTTTCACGGTAAGATTCGGGGCAATCGCAGTTTCCTGCGGGGACAAATTGCATAGCTTTTTGATCTCCTGTAATTCACTCTTTAAGTCCTTATCAAATATGCGGACTTCACCATCCGTTGGTCTGGATAGCCCGGTCAGTACCCGGATTGTAGTTGTCTTGCCTGCACCGTTTACCCCAAGCAGAGAAAATATCTTACCCTCTTCGACCCGGAGCGAAATATCTTTGACTGCGACTTTGCTTCCATACTCTTTTCTTAGATTTTTGATAACAATTGCTTGTGCCATATTGCTTCACTTCTCCTCACCTGATCCGCTATTCTAATTCACTCTCATTCAATTGAATTAATTTTTCATTTATCGCGGCGACGGATTTTTTACACAAATTATATTGGATTAACCAGGAAATCGCATAAGAGAGTACATAACTGCAGATCATGCTGATGAATGCTACTGTGTACTTAGCAATACCCCAGCAGAATATACTTACCGGTACCCAGACCAGGGTCGTTACGATAAAGTATATAATACTCTGTTTTAACAGACTCCAGTGTTCGATCTCGAGTAGTACCGATCCGGCGCCAAAAGCTGCACTTGTGAACCCAATCAACACAAATTGCGTCAAAAGTGCTGTGAACTTCGAAGAAAAATGTGCTGCATAATCCGGTACTAACGGGACAAAGCCCGGTTCATTTACAATCGCTGTGATAATCAGCGCCAGTAAGACATTGATTGCAATCGCATACATAAATCCACTCATACCTCTGAATAACGCCTTTTTTAACATATTCATCATCTCAAATCCCCAATACTTTCTTAATCTTAGATACATAACGACGAGATACAAAGGTTGTGATGTCATTCTGAAGATACATCAGAATGGTTCCTGACATGCTGGTATCCAGTCGCTTGATTTTGCGCAGATTGACAATCTCTGAATTGGATATTCTTACGAATCGTCGTCCATCCAATATTTCTTCCAGCTCAAACAACCGTTGATGTAGGCGATAGGTTCCACTCGCTGTCGCTGCATATATCTTTTGATTCTCTGTATAGATTCGAATGACTTCTTCGCAGAGTAATAACTCCACACCGTTTTCTGTATACGCTGTAATCGTTGCATTTACTGCTTGTGATACAATGCCTGCCAAACGTTCTGTCTCATTGTTCTTCTCTTCATTGCAAATATGGATCTCCGGTTCCGTGTACTTCTTATCGATGATTAATTTTATTTTCATTTGTGTACCGCCTGCAAATAATATAGTATAACGTTTTTGAAATGAAAACCATATAACACTAACTGGTCGTTTTGGCAAACTAACCGGTCATTTTTTCACGGGTAATTCATTGTATTCATTATCTATAGCTTAGTCCTAAATTCTGAACATTTCAAGTTCCAACGTTACTGTTTACCCTAAGGTTATAATACAGAAATCACCTCCCGCGATTGGTATATATATGCATTTAGTGCACAATTTTCATTAACATCAATATCCATTGACTCAATATTGTATATTATGTATAATCTAAAACAGCAAAAGAAATATATTTAGTGCAATATACCTCGTTAATAGATGGCATTTAACGGGCCAATTGTTAATGATTACGAAACTCACGAAAGGAGTCAGGATATGCTTGGAGTTTTTGATATTGTTGGACCAATTATGATCGGTCCATCCAGCTCCCATACAGCGGGAGCAGTACGTATCGGGAAATACGCCAACTTAGT
>JAGFXQ010000285.1 GCA_017861355.1 Bacillota bacterium | reverse complement strand
TTTCTTCTTAAATAGGTAGCCTTAGCATAATAAATCTCACCTAAATAATCCGTATCAATGAATTCCTTTAGAATCTTGCAGTCATTGCCATATCTTCTTACAAAACCGATCATTAATAGCTTGTTATTTCTTTCTGCAGCTTCTTTCATAGTCTTTGCATCCTCTTCGGAGATAGACATAGGCTTTTCGCACAGAACATGTTTGCCGGCATTCAATGCTGCTATCGTACAAGCAGCGTGTGCGCTATTCCAAGTACAAACACTGACGGCATCTAATTCTTTCAGTAACAGCATCTCATTCATATCTGTAAAGGTACGTCTAATGTTATACTTTTCTGCCATATAATTTAATCGTTCTTCATCCAAATCACAAAATGCATAAAGTTCTACTTTATCGTTTTTTAAGTAAGCTGCAATGTGTGATTCGGAGATTGAACCGGTTCCGATAATACCTACTTTAAGCTTATTCATCTTATAACTTCCTCCTGGCGACCCATTATTTTATTATTAAGAAATGTAATTGCGTTACGCATATCCTTTTCCGGATCATCGCCAACCTCACGTTCGATGGTTAAAAATCCCTTGTATCCAATATCATCTAATGCTTTCATGTATTCAGTAAAATCAACATCTCCCTCGCCCAGCGGGAGCTCGATAAATGATTGTCCGGATTGTAATTCTTCTTCAATAAGACCGTAGATAATCTCGGGATCCTTCGCCATGAGTCTTCGTCCGTCTTTTGCATGAGTATGTACGATGTAATCTTTTAATGTATATACAGCTTTTACCGGATCATCTCCGGTTACCATTACAAAATTAGCAGGATCAAGGTTAACCGCCACCCCCTTTGATTGCAAGCCATCCAGGAAATCCTTTAATACAATGGCAATTTCAGGACCTGTCTCAATGGCAAAATGAGCATCCAATTGATCAGCAAATCTACTTAGGGTATAGCACGCCTCTTGCATGATTTTATACCGATCATGATTCTTATCTTGTGGAATAACACCAATATGTGTAGTGATAATATTTGTTTCTAAATCTTTCGCCAGTTCCATAATGCGCATTGATTTTTCTATCAGCATAGGGTTTTTGTCTTTGTTTCCGAAACCCTGACCTAAATCACCACATAAGGCAGAGAATATCAAACCATTTGATTTTACGATATCGAGAAGTTCTTTTCTTTTATTCGTGGTTAATTGTTCTGGAGAGAATTGACCGGAGGTTGCATACATCTGAAGACCTTTTGCTCCAAGCTTTGCCGATTTTTCTATAGCAGCAATTGTGTCCATTTTAAAGGAATCCAACATGAGTCCAATTGGGAAATGATACATAATAGCCATCCTTTCTGATGAAACCTATTTGAGTTGTTAATATGTTAGACTTATTGTATAATTTAAGCATCCACCGGTAAAGAATTGAACTTGCTATAAATTAACACAATATTGCTTTTTGTTGTGCCAAGGGTGTTTTAAATTGATGATATATGGACAGGGAGAAGATTATGAATAACAATTCTTATGAGCTACATACTTACGAGGATCCATCCTTTCCGTTTATTTTTCATCAGACGACCATGAGTCCATATTATACGGATTTTTTATCTCATTGGCATGAGAATGTTGAACTCTTATTTGTTATCGAAGGTGAGATTATCGTAATGTCTGATGCAAATATTGTGACAGCTCATAAGGATGACATCGTGTTTATAAATTCTAACAATGTTCACCACATACATACCGATGAAGTAGAAGCGAAGTATTTTTGTCTTATCATAGATAGTAAATTTTGTGAGGAAAGTGGTTTAGATACTGAAGAAATAATTTTCCAAAGATTGATTACTGACAATTATATAAAGGATAAGTATCTTGCTGTTAAGGAGGAATTTAGAACTAAAAAAGTGCTTTACAAATCTGCGATAAAGTCATTCGTTATGGAAATGCTCGTTTATCTCTATCGTGAATATGCATTATCTGAAACCACTCTGACAAATAAGAATAAAACAGAGAAAATTATAATAATAAAAAAGGCTATTCGATATATACAAGATAATTATGATAAAAACATCACTGTATCAGATACAGCCGAACATGTAGGACTTAGCAAGTATTATTTTTGCCATATATTCAAAGAGTTTACCGGAATTACTACAGTTAGATACATCAATATATTACGCTGTGAGAATGCAAAAAAGATGTTACTAAGTGGAAACTGTCGAGTAGAAGAAGTAGCATATTTATGCGGATTTGATAATTTATCTTATTTTTCGAAAACATATAAGAAGTACATGGGCTGTTTGCCGTCTTTTTCAAGAAAAGTATAAATTGGGCCTTCGTCGCATTAATCTGCAATGATATATTGTCAAACGATAGAAAGCACGCTTTGAGAACTTTCTGTTGCCATGAATAAAAAGCGGGAGCATCCTCAATCTCTTTGGGGATACTCCCGTGAATGTACTGATCTTTATAGTGTAAAGGATCTTAATTATCTTCTGAAAATCTATTGTTCACTATCTCTTACATTAAATTTCTCATATAACGTATGGTATAATTAACACCTTTTTCTCCCAGCTCACCCTTCCAGGTCTCGGAGTGAGGCTCTATGCTTAGGTTGCCATCATAGCCTGCGCGGTATAAAGCAGAAAGAAAGGCACCCCAATTAATCTGATCCATTCCTGCCGGCGGATCATCATATCGTTCTCCGCCAATCCTTAGACTTCCCTTTATATGAACATGGGCAAAACGGTGGCCCCATTTTTTGGTTTCCAGAAGGTAATCGCCATTATCATATACAGAATGGGAGGTATCGTATTTGATAAATAGATCTGGAAGATGTCCAAGAATGATACTCCAGATCGGATCGGAGTGAACAAAATTATTCCATCTGCAGTTATATACCGCAATTTGTACTCCATTCTCCTTCCCATATACAATCAGTGCTTCAAAATAGCGGATCGCACTCGTACAGTTCTCATATAAGGAGAGGCTGTCCACATAATTGCAGCCGGTAACATAGACCTTACAGCCGATATCGTGGCACCAGCGGATTATACTCTTCTCTGTCTCCAGCTCTTCCGAATTGATTGATCCATCCTTTAAGATTCGGGTTGCGCCCCATCTTCCTACGCTTCCGACTTCCAGATCATATTTTTCAAGTGATGTCCGAAGCTTCGGTGTTTCTGAAATATATGCATTGACATCATCGCCGTCATTGATGCAAAATTCCAAAAATTCAAGCCCTTTCTCCTTTGCGCTGCGAAATGCTTCCTCACAAAACTTTTCCTGATCAAAATAAGCAATAATACCAAGTTTCATCCTGTTTTTGAATGACCTGAGACTAGATGGCAGATCATTCTTTCCTCCAATCAAATTTTAGTAGCTCCTAAGATGTCAAATGCTTATGAACAATTTAGAAATTCGTGGTCTCACCGTAGATAATATTCGAATTAATATAAGTGACTTCTGTAGATGTATCGGGATACTGAATACGGTATAACAGCTGCTTGGCCAGACGTACGCCTAGGTTCCTTGTCTGAACCTCTACGGTAGTCAGCCGATCCGCAATACCAGGATATTCAGTGCTGGCGTCAAAGCCGGAGATAGCAATATCCTCGGGAACACGGATGTCATGATCGTTCAAATACTGCAAGACAAAGTAAGCAACATAATCACTTACGCAGACGAATGCCCCCGGAAGTTTCTTTAATCCAGCCAGAAAAGCATGAATCTCTTCCCGGTACGTATAAATTCCGATATCTCCGGTCAGGCAAATCTCCGGATTGACCTTCAGTTGATTCTGAGTCATAGCATCCAGATAGCCTTCGTAACGTTCTTTATTGGTAATCGCATAATGGGTGTCACCGATAAACCCTATCTCAGTTCTACCTCTGCGAATGATTTCGTTGGTAATCTTCCGTATACAGCTTCTACCTTCTAGTAAGAATAAATCTCCGGTTACTTTATCATAGGGAATATCTGCCACCATATCCAGAAATACCTTGGGAACCTTCAAATCATTCAACGCATTAATCAAATCATAATCGTATACATTCAATACAACCATTCCCTGTATGGAGCCATTGGTCAAAGCGCTGGGGAGCGAATAACCGGGGGTCATCTTGCTTGGTAGATAAGTATACATCAGGTTAACACCACTCTTATCCAGCTCCTTGGCAATCTGATGGATGATATTCATCCAAAATAGCGCGGATTCCGGTCGGGATACAACGACAGATACGGTGCTGATTGCAGAATCACTCAGCTCAGCGGATTCCATGGAGGACATCGCAGGAGCTTTCCCTGTCTGGCCCTGCTTAAAATAGCCCATTTCCCTGGCTTTATTATATATTTGGTTTACTAAAACATCGGATACACCAGGTTGATTATTTAATACCTTCCATACCGTAACTCTGGATATATTAAGCTCATCGGCTACATCCTGCATCGTGATTCGTTTCATAAAGCACCTCTTATTCTCCCCGTTTTTTTTGAAACTGATAGAGTCATTTACACAAACTCTGATTTACTATTTTCTTAATGATATTATCATAAGTAATAACGTCATTTGTAATACTAACTAATGTGATTATATCCTGAACAAAGAACATGTTCATGGTCTTCAGCTCCGATCGGAATTATCAAGCAAGCTTGTAATTCCTCACTACACTTTTAGTATATCCTGAACAAAGAACGTGTTCAGGATCTTCAGCTCCGATCGGAATTACCAAGCAAGCTTGTAATTCCTCACTACACTTTTAGTATATCCTGAACAAAGAACGTGTTCAGGATCTTCAGCTCCGATCGGAATTATCAAGCGAGCTTGTAAT
>JAGFXQ010000072.1 GCA_017861355.1 Bacillota bacterium | reverse complement strand
CTAATCTGCTTCTTGGCAGAATGTTGGACTTCGTCCCCGTGGTCCTAATCTACAACAAAATGGAGATAATACTATGTTAAACACAAATAAAGTCCGGCTTATGACGAAACTGGCCTTATATGAGACCAAAGAGGGAAAAGAAGACATAAGCTTAAGTAAGTATTATAAAACAGATTACGTAAGATATCAGGTGATCAAGTCGATTATAAGCGCAACCTTTGGATATGCTTTTATTCTTCTTCTGATTTTTATCTATAAATCGGAATATTTGATTCAGAATGCCGTTACCTTGAACTACAAGGCCCTTGGTACTTATGTTCTGGGAATCTATATCATTGTCGTGGTAATCTATGGCTTGGGATCCATGCTCGGTTATTCACTGAAGTATGATATGTCACGTAAGAAATTATCCCGTTACTATAAGCTTTTAAAACGCTTAAATAAGATTTATAATGAGGAGACGCCTGAGTCTTAAATTTGGAGGGAACTATAATGATGCCATTACTGGTATTTAGAGAACGTGTGAAGAGTTTTTATCAAAGACATGATATATATATTAATCCTGCAGTAAAATTTATATTTGCATTAATATCCTTTATGGCTATTAACGGAGAGATCGGATATGATTCACGTATCAAGGCATTTCCGGTAGTTTTAGCATTTGCGCTGGTAAGTGCATTTACGCCATCCTCCATCATGGTACTGATTGCAACGGCGATGGCTGCACTGCATGTATACTATGCATCACCAATCCTATCTATTCTGGTAATAATCCTGCTGATGATTCTTTATTTCCTATTTGCAAGATTTACACCGAAATACGGATATGTGGTCCTTGCAATTCCGATCTTATTTTTCTTGAAAATTCCTTATGTAATACCGATCCTCTTGGGTATCATTGCAACTCCGGTTGCGATTGTATCAACCGTATGCGGAGTGGTGGTATATTACATTATTCAATTAGTAAAAACTGCAGTGAATGTACAGGTGAATCCTTCCGTAGACGATGTCCTCAAGCTTTATACGGATGTTATCGATGGGCTGATGAACAATAAGCAAATGATTATGACAATTGTAATCTTTGCATTGATCTTACTTGTTGTATATTATGTCAGAAGAATGAAGTTTGATTATGCATTCGAGATATCGATAGCAGCCGGTGCCTTGACCAGTATCCTGGGTTTTCTGATTAGTGATATTATTCTTGATAAATCCGATCAGATTCTGGCGATGATATTGGGTACAATAATATCAGGAGTCATTGTCTACCTGGTTCATTTCTTCAAGTTAACACTGGATTATTCCGGAGTAGAACATGCACAGTTTGAAGATGATGTATACTATTATTATGTAAAAGCAGTTCCGAAGGTTACGATTACCACACCGCAGAGGAAAGTAAAGCATATTAATGTTAAGAATACATCTCATGAAGCCGTAAAATCAGGTCGTCATGTCACTGATACAGACGAAGAGGAATATGACGAAGATGAGGATGCTTATTCTGATAATGATAATATAGAAGACTTCGATTATAACAATACTACGAAAGCAGATCGAAAGAACGGGATGAACAAATAAGGTAAAGAGATTTGAATTCTGTGTGAAATATGTATTGCAGTAGGAGAGAAGGCAAATGGAGACAATCAGAAGCTTAATCAGAGAATATTCTGTGTGGATTTCAATTCCGAAAATCAGTGGCACAGATATTATTGAAATATTTATTCTTGCATTCCTGATATATAATGTCATCAAATGGATCAAGAATACAAGAGCCTGGTCATTAGTAAAGGGTCTGGTTGTGATTATGATTTTCTGGCTTGCTGCCGTAATTTTAGATCTGAACGTCGTGATCTGGATTATTAAGAATACAATTAATGTCGGAATTATCGCGATCGTAATCATATTTCAGCCGGAGTTTCGTAAGGCATTGGAACAGCTAGGACAGAAGAACCTTGTAAAATCCTTCATTACTTTTGATGATAATAAAGATCGGAATGAGAAATTCTCGGATCATACCTTAAATGAGATTGTTCGTGCAACTTTCGAGCTGGCAAGAACAAAAACAGGGGCATTAATCGTATTAGAAGAGGATACCCTTTTGAATGATTTTGAGAGTACCGGAATAATTATTGACAGTCTAATCAGTAGCGAACTGCTGATTAATATATTTGAACACAATACGCCTCTTCATGATGGAGCAGTCATACTTCGGGGCAATCGGATCGCAGCAGCAACCTGTTATCTTCCGCTATCGGATAATATGCAGCTTAGTAAGGACTTAGGTACAAGGCATAGAGCCGGAATTGGTATCAGTGAAGTATCGGATAGCTTAACAATCATTGTTTCAGAGGAGACCGGCAAGGTATCCATTGCAAAAGGAGGAAAATTAATCCGTAATGTCGATGGTGATTATCTGAGAGCTAAGCTGCTGGATATACAGCACAAATCAGTAGAACCTAAGAAATTAAAATTATGGAAGGGAAGAATAAAGAATGAAAGAGAAGTTGACTAGAAATATCGGCTTAAAAATTCTGTCCATTATTCTTGCCGCCATTTTATGGCTTGTTATAACGAATGTGGATGATCCGATTACACCGGAGAGCTTTAAGAATGTTCCGGTAAAGATTCTGAATGCGGATGTGATCAATTCTCTGGATATGGTTTATGAAGTAGTCGAAGGTGCTACCATTGATTTTACAGTTGCGGCAAGGCGTTCCATCGCAGATAATCTTTCTGTTTCTGATTTTGAGGTGACAGCGGACTTCGCAAAACTGTCCGATGTAAATGCGGTTACCATCGATATCAAATGTCCGAGATATGGAGATGATGTACGTGTTACCGATGGCTTGTATCAGGTCATGAAGATCAATCGGGAGGACTTGGTAAATAAGGATTTTAAAGTCACCGTAGTGTCCAAAGGGGAACCGGCGGAGGGCTATTTTGTCGGAGAGAAGACCGCAAGCACAATTATCACGGTATCCGGACCCAAGAGCAAGATTGAGAGAATTAAGAAGATTGTAGCCGAGGTGAATGTGACCGGAGCTTCACAATCCTATAGCAGTTATGAGAAACTAAAAGCCTTGGATGATGAGGGAAAGGAGATTACTTCTAATCTGACCTATAGCCAGAGCTATGCGTCAATAAACATCAATGTATATCAGACGAAAGAAATTGAAATGAAGGTGAAAACGATTGGCAGTCCACAACAAGATTATGTCGTGGCAGGTGTCGATTATGAACCTAAGACCATTATCGTAGCAGGCGCCAATGATATTCTTAATAGTACCTCGGAATTACTGATCGAGGAGGATGTAAGCGGAGCCAGTGAAAATATACAGAAGGAGATTGTTAATCTTCAGGAGCAACTCGGGGAAGGACTTTTGCTGGCAGGCAGTGATAATTCTGCAGTCATCAACATCACGATAGAGAAGGCGAAGACGAAGGAGATTACCATATGGCCCGGAGATATCGATACAAAGAATCTTCCGGCGAATATGGACCTTACCTTTATCACCACGGGACCGATGAGCCTTAAGGTGGTTGGTCCTGCAGAAGAGCTAAAGAGTTTGAATAGAAATTCCATCAAGCCATATATTGATTTGAAAGACTATGTGAGCGGCACCTATGCTGTTAAAGTCCAAATAGATGCAGGAACCTATGCTACTTTAGCAGACAGCCCGAATATAAGCGTATATTTAACTAGTAAGGGGCAACAGTGACCAAAGATAGGAGGTATCGTATGGTCAGTACGAAATTGTTGATTGATATTCCGGCAGGCTTACATCTTAGGCCAATTAGTGTATTGTGCAATCGAGCAATCGATTTTAAAGCGACGGTTACCATTCGACTTGGGGATAAGTCAGTGAATGCAAAAAGTGTATTGGGAGTATTATCTGCTTGTGCAAAGCATGGCGACGAAATCGAATTGATTTGTGAAGGTCCGGATGAAACAGAGGCTCTCAAAGAGTTAAGTAATATGATAATATGTGGTCTGGGAGATGAATTTATAAAAAAGTAGTTGTAAATGAATTTTCATAATGCTATAATGGAGGTCACTATTATGGAAAGTATGATAAATACTTGATGATAGTGACCTTAATCTGATAATTACTAATATTTGAAATATATTCTAAACACCATGTAGACGGCGAAATAATACCGACAGGGGCTTAATCCGCTATCGAGTGGTGTACTCCTATCTATAAACTTCACTGAATTAAAGCGTTAATCCGCTGTCTGTTCAACGGATTGGGCTGTTAAATTGTCAATCCAACATAACATAGATAAATTAATTTGACGGATATTATAATAGGGTGTGTCTCAAATAGACAGACACCCTATCTGTTTATTCAAGAGAGATAAATACAGAGTACCGTGGAATCCAAAATGAAATCCATTGGAATTTCATTTTGAACTTCTTTCAGGTTTTGTATATGCCGCCGTAGGCGGTGGAAAGAAAAATATAAAAAAGAAAGGATCTGATGTAGTTGGGACTCGAGTAGATAATACCAAATTATTTATTATCAAGTTGTACAGCGTGATTTATCGACTCCGTAGTTAATATGACAAATGCGTATTATGAATTATTCTTAACAAAGCTAGAGAATCATATTAATTAGGAGGATGTAATTATGTTGAATTTTAAAAGATATCAGAGAAATCCCGTTGTAAGTTTACCTGACAGGCAGTGGCCCGGGAAGCAGATTACTAAGGCACCGATGTGGTGTAGCGTTGATCTTAGAGACGGTAACCAGGCGTTAATCGAACCTATGGTAGTAGAAGAAAAGGTGGAATTCTTTCAGCTGTTAGTGGAACTTGGATTTAAAGAGATTGAGGTAGGATTTCCTTCCGCATCTCAGATCGAATTCGATTTCTTGAGACAATTGGTGGATCGTAGATTAATCCCGGACGATGTTACGGTCCAGGTTCTGGTTCAATGCAGAGAACATTTGCTGAAGAGAACCTTTGAATCATTAGAGGGTGTAAAGAGAGCGATTGTACATATCTATAATTCTACTTCTACTTTACAAAGAGATGTAGTATTTCATATGTCCAAAGAAGAGATCAAACAGATTGCGATCGAAGGAACGAAGCTGGTGAAAGAATATGCGAAAAATTTCCCGGGAGAGATTGTACTTGAATATTCTCCGGAAAGCTTCAGCGGAACCGAAGTAGATTATGCTTTGGAGGTATGTTCGGCAGTTCAGGATATCTGGGAGCCGACACCGGAGAAGAAGATTATCTTTAACCTTCCGGCAACGGTCGAGATGAATACACCGAATGTATATGCGGACCAGATTGAATGGATGAGTCGTCACTTTAAGGACAGAGATTCCATCATCTTGAGTGTGCATCCGCATAATGACCGTGGAACAGGTGTAGCAATCGCGGAGCTTGCGATTCTTGCTGGTGCGGATCGGGTGGAAGGAACATTGTTCGGTAATGGCGAAAGAACAGGAAATGTTGATATCTTAACCTTAGCATATAATATGTTTTCGCAAGGAATTAACCCTGAATTGAAACTTGATAATATTAATGGAATTATCGAAGCATATGAGCGTCTGTGTAAGATGAGAGTCCATGAAAGACATCCATATGCGGGTAAGCTCGTATTTACCGCATTCTCCGGTTCCCATCAGGATGCGATTAATAAAGGTGTTAAAGCGATGAAGGAACGTAACAGTAATTTCTGGGCGGTTCCGTATCTTCCGATTGACCCCTCTGACATTGGAAGGCAATACGAACCGATTGTTCGTATTAACAGCCAGTCCGGCAAGGGTGGAGTTGCCTTTATTATGGAGAATTACTTCGGATTTAAGCTGCCTAAAGGCATGCATAAGGAATTTGCAGATGTAATCCAGAAGTTATCCGAGACGCATGGTGAGATAGCACCGGATCAGATTATGAATGAATTTAAGGCTTGTTATCTTGAGAAGAAGGAGCCTTTACACTTTATAAAATGCAGAATTGAAGACCTTACAGATCGCGATGAATCCACTACCAGTGCGGAGGTTACATACTCGAACAACGGAGCCTGCAAGAACTTCGCAGCAACCGGTAATGGACCAATTGATGCGGTTCAGAGAGGCTTAATGAAGGAACTTGGCATCGAAATCAAGGTCCTTGATTACACCGAGCATGCTCTGGGTGGTGGTGCAAATGCCCAAGCTGCTGCATACATCCAAATACTCGATGTGAAGAGCGGAAGAACGACCTTTGGTGTCGGTGTAAGCTCCAACATCACGAGAGCTTCGATCCGCGCTATCTTTAGTGCATTGAATCGCTTAGGACTGAATTAGAACTAATAAACTTTATATTATACTAAGGGGCTTTAAGACAATTGCCCTGGAGACCGAGACGAAGCACACACTTCCCTCACACACAGGTTGCCGGACACCTTACAAGTTATGTATGTCATAATCGAACATAAATGTTCGCTATTGACATACATAACTAGCAAGGTGTTCGGCAAACAGTGTATTACGGGAAGAATGTGCTCCATCACGTTCTCCAGGGCAATTGTCTTAAAGCCCCATTTACGTATCGAGAATATTACAATATTAATACATAGTTAGACGATCCTAACACAACTGACCCCGGTATTTGGTTTCCACTTATCGAATCATTTAGTAAGAACTGTTAAAATTATGTAATTATGGCAAGAATCGTATTAAATGAATTAGAAAGTTTTGGAATCTTGGAAGGGGCATAACTTGACTATCAGCCCCTAAAATGCTATAATTCCTATGCTGTGGTTTCTGGATGATGAGATGATTCCAAAATACATGGAGGACAGAAAATGAAAACAAGTATTATAATTCCGTATCACCGAGGGGAAGCTTATCTACGAGACTGCCTTGACAGTCTAAAGGAACAAACCGGTTGTGAGCTGGAGATTCTCCTTATCTGCGATCATGTATCGGAGAAGGAACTCGAATATCTATCGGAATATAATGAGTTATCACTACAGGTGTATCATTTACAGAATAAAACCGGAGTTGCTGCGGCTAGAAATCTGGGGCTTGATAAAGCTACCGGTGAATATATATACTTTCTGGACAGTGATGATTATCTGTATGCGAATACACTGGAAACCTTTTTTCACGTTTTGCAAACAAAAGAGAATGACATCTTATATGGTAAGAAAAGGCCAACCTGGTTTGGCCGAAATGTATATCTGACACGGAAACAGGAACAGGATTCCGGGGAGGAAGAGGAAGAAAACGATGACAATAATGCATCCTCCGCACAGCTAAGAGCAGAGAATGATATTGAGCATGATCACTCCGAGAAAGAATTGTCAAATGAATCGGATGACGATGGAAGCGCAGATGACGCATCTGCGGAGCACGATTTCCTGGATGATTCCGAGGAGATGATGGCAGCACATAAGCATACGACGATTGATGTTGCGGATGCATATCGTATCCTGATTACGAAGCGTAAAGGTATAAGTAACATATCAGTTTTAAATATTCTCTTTAAGAGAAGTTTTATTGAAGAACATAAGCTTCGATTTCCGGAGAAGCTTGTATATATGTCGGATGTTCCATTTCTTATAGAAGCACTGTCGAAGACAGACAATGTGAATAAATGTCTTGAGGCTTACTATATTAAGAGGAAGCATAATGATGCAATTAATTTCCCGTCATTGTCACAGATAAAGGATCCAAACAGATTTAATGAATTCATTGAGACGTATTATGAGACCATCCGGAGAATTCCCAAAAAATCAGGATTAAGGGATCTCATTGATCGTAAATATATCACATATTATACAAAAGCATATGCACCAAGGCTTAAGAGAAGTAATAACCTTGTCTGGCAGAAAGAGAACTTCATTAAAATGAGTCAGATGATTAGTCAGATGAATCCGGAAGTGATTAAAACTCTTAGAGGATATCACTGGCTGATTATTCGTGCACTCTTGAATAGAAATGTGAAACAATCCAAGCAAATAGTTACAGTTCATTTGGCTTGGCTTAAATTGATGAAAATTTTGCGAAGTAAAAAGGTCCTCTACGAAACGATTTATTCGCATCTGTTTCTGAAGCGCCCTATATTAAAGAATACGGTTTTATTTGAAAGTTATTTTGGCAAGAGTTATGCCGGTAACCCCAAGTATATCTATGAATATCTGGCGAAAGCAGCCGGAGATAAGTTTCGATTTATCTGGGTGATTGATAAACAAAATACGGATATTCCGTTCCAACATAAGAAAATCAAACGATATTCTCTGGGGTATTATTACTATCTTGCCAGATGCCAATATCTTGTATTTAATAGCAGACAACCGGAATGGGCAATAAAGAGAAAAGAGAGTATCTTCTTACAGACCTGGCACGGAACTCCTTTGAAGAAATTAGTATTTGATATTGATGATATCACCTCTGCTTCGCCAAAGTATAAACAGCAGGTATATAAGCAGTCCAGAGCCTGGGATTATCTGATTGCTCCGAACAGCTTCTGCAGCGAGACCTTCCGCAGATGCTTCATGTATGATAATAAGCTGTTGGAGAGTGGCTATCCGAGAAATGATATTATGCATTCTCCGGATAGGGGGGAGATTGCAGACAACCTTCGAATAAAACTTGGGATACCACAGAATAAGAAGACCATTCTATATGCTCCTACCTGGAGGGACGATGAATTCTATGGAAAGGGACAATATAAGTTTGATTTGCAGCTGGACCTGGAGATGATGCGCAGACAACTTGGTGAGGAATATGTTATTTTACTGCGTACGCATTATTTTATTGCGGATTCGCTGGATGTCAGTTCGCTTCAAGGATTTGCCTATAATTTGAGTAAATATGATGATATTTCAGAACTGTACCTGATTTCGGATCTATTGATTACGGACTATTCCTCCGTATTCTTTGATTATGCTAATTTACGACGACCGATGCTGTTCTTTACCTATGATCTTGAGAATTACAGGGATATACTTCGTGGCTTTTACTTTGATATCGAGAAATTGGTACCCGGGCCTCTTCTTTATAACACGGAGGAGGTAATCGATGCCATTCGTAGGATTGATGAAGTATCCCGCAAATATAGCCAAAGATATGATGAATTTTATCACACATTTTGTGAATGGGAAGATGGACATGCGGCAGAAAAGGTGGTAAAATCAGTATTTATGAGATAATGAATAAACTTTTATTCTTGGTATAGCGATAGCGTAGTGATTATATCTTAAGCTTGCTTAAAGATATACGATCGGAGACGGGGACCATGAATAGGCTTTATACTCATGGAATAATTACTTATATATGAAATTTACGGAGGCTAAGAGTGAAGAATACATGGAAAAATTTTAGTAAGTACCGCTTCTTGTTAATGGAGCTGGTAAAGAAGGAGATTAAATTAAAATATCGCAGATCCTATCTGGGTATTCTCTGGACTCTGTTGGAGCCGATCCTTACTACAGCAGTATTGGCTTTTTTCTTTGGTAGCATTAAAGAAAATAAGGATCCACAATTCCCGGTTTATATTATGTCCGGCCGTTTGCTGTATTCCTTCTTTTCGGATTCAACGAAAGCAGCAATGAAATCGATTCGAACGAACAGTGCAATGATTAAGAAGGTATACGTACCAAAATATATCTATCCATTGTCTGCAATTTTATCGAATTATGTAATCTTCCTTATTTCGATGATAGTTTTATTCCTCACGGCAATTCTATTTAAGGTGGAACCTACGATCTATTTGTTGCAAATTGTATTACCTATGTTTTTACTTCTGATTTTAGCACTGGGTATCGGTATGATGTTGGCAACCATGGCTGTATTTTTCCGTGACCTGGAGTATTTATGGGGTGTTATCTTGATGCTAATCATGTATACAAGTGCAATCTTCTATAAGGTTTCTATGCTTAACTTAGGACATAAAGCTTGGATGCTTAAATTAAACCCTCTCTATGTCATTATAGCTAATTTTCGATGTGCAGTATTTGGTACTCCGATGAGCAATATGTCCTTATTGCTATCTGCAATCTATAGCTTTGGATCCTTGATTGTCGGTTTCCTGTTATTCTATCGTAAGCAAGATAAGTTCATTCTGAATATTTAGTTCATGTCAAGGGAATGGATTGTAGGAGCAACTAAAATTGGAAAGCCATATTTGGACAAACCAGTGCTAAAGGATAGTACACCTCCTTGGTGTATATCATAGATCGGAGGATTTTGTGAAAGAAGAAGTGTTAGTGGTTGATAATGTCAGTATGAAATTCAACCTGATGGAAAATAAAGTAGATAATATAAAGGAATATTTAATCAAGATGATTAAGAACGAACTGCATTACCAGGAGTTCTGGGCACTGCATAACGTTTCCTTTACGCTGAATAAAGGGGATCGTCTTGGTATCTTGGGCCTTAATGGTGCCGGTAAGAGTACACTGTTGAAGATTATCGCCGGAGTACTCAAGGCAACCGAGGGCAGTATGTCAATTAAGGGGAAGATCGTGCCTTTACTTGAGCTTGGAGCCGGCTTTGATCCGCAATACACGGGAGCGGAGAATATCTATCTGTATGGAGCAGTCCTTGGATATCCCAGGGATTTTATTAAGGAAAAATATAACGAGATCGTCGAGTTCTCAGAGCTGGGTAACTTTATCAATGTTCCGGTGAAGAATTATTCTTCCGGTATGAAAGCAAGACTCGGCTTCTCTATTGCGACGATTGTGGAGCCGGATGTTCTTATACTGGATGAGGTTCTGGCCGTTGGTGATGCAAAGTTCCGTAAGAAGAGCGAGGGCAAGATCAAGTCAATGTTTGATAATGGAGTGACCGTATTATTTGTATCTCATTCCCTGGAGCAGGTCAATCGTCTCTGTAATTGTGCGATCCTATTGGAGAAGGGAAGACTGATTGCTAAGGGTAAAGTGGCAGATGTCAGTACCATTTATGAAGCTAAATTAAATGAGATATAATATAAACATATAGAATAGTAATGTAAAATTTGAAAGGAGGAAATGCTCTCTAAATAAAGCGAAATACCGGGAGCATAATCAAAGATGAAAAAAGTAATTACTTATGGAACTTATGATTTATTACATGTAGGACATATCAATCTGCTAAGAAGAGCTAGGGAATTAGGGGATTATCTTGTGGTAGTGCTTTCTTCCGACGAGTTTAATGCGATTAAGCATAAGAGCGCTTATCATTGCTATGAGGATCGTAAGATCATTTTAGAGGCAGTTAAGTATGTAGATGAAGTAATCCCGGAGTATAACTGGGAGCAGAAGATTCAGGATGTAGTTGATAATCAGATCGATGTATTTGTTATGGGAGACGACTGGAAAGGTCAGTTTGATTTCTTAAAGGATTATTGTGAGGTTGTCTATCTTCCACGTACGGACGGTATCTCTACTACGAAGATTAAGCAGGATTTGAATCTTGGAGTGAAGAAAAATTAATCAGTTTCACACTTGATGTAAACAGGTTGTGAGAAAGGCATGGTTGTCATTATGAATTTATCTCCAAAAAGCTTGGTGAAGAAAGTAATTAAAAAGGTTAAGAAGAAACTGAAACCGGTCATTCTGGGAATCTATAGAACCGCTTGCAGAATTCTTCCGATTAACAAGAATATTATTCTCTTTGAAAGCAATCTTGGCAGAAATTATACCGGCAGTCCCCGGGCGATCTATGAAGAGATGGTAAGGCAGGGATTAGATAAGAAATTCCGCTGTTATTATATTCTTGAGAATCCGGACGTGCTTCTTCCCGGAGCAGTAAAGACAGTCAAGAGAAGTCGGTTCCAGTATTTTTACTTATTTGCAATTGCAGGTACCTGGGTATGTGATACCCGTCTCCCAAAATATATTGAGAAACGATCCGGATGTACCTATATTCAGACCTGGCACGGAACACCGCTTAAGAAGCTTGCACTCGATATGGATACGGTATTCATGGCCGGTGAGAAGGGTATTGATAATTACAAGAAGAATTTCTATGACAATGCTCAGACTTGGGATTATCTGATATCACAGAATCATTTTTCTACTGAAATTTTTCGTAGAGCGTTTGCCTTTCATAAAGAGATGCTGGAGATTGGTTATCCGAGAAACGATGTTCTTTTTGCCAAGAATAATGCGCAGGATATCCTTGCTCTTAAGCAGCAGCTAGGACTTCCTTTGGATAAGAAAATTATTCTCTATGCCCCTACCTGGCGTGACAATGAGTTTTATGGAAAGGGTAAATATAAATTCAATCCGCCCTTGGATTTTGGTGAATTACAGAATAAACTGAGCGATGAATACGTCATGATAGTAAAATATCACTATCTTGTCATGGACCAGGTTGACTGGACTCCTTATGAGGGTTTTGTCTATTCGTGTGATCTTAGCTATGATATCTCACTTCTGTATCTGGTATCCGATATGATGATCACCGATTATTCTTCGGTTATGTTTGACTATAGCCTGCTAAAGCGGCCAATGCTGTTCTTCTGTTACGATTTAGA
>JAGFXQ010000284.1 GCA_017861355.1 Bacillota bacterium | reverse complement strand
GCTGACATTGAGAGATTAATCGGAAAACGTATTCCGGAGGTAAAGGATCATCCTTACCCGTTGATGAATAACTTCCCGAGTGAGAAAAAGACACAGCCCAGAAGAGAGCCGCGGGGAAAAGCGGCTCCAATGGCTGCATCAAAGAATACAGATGTGAAAGCGTCATCACCAAGAGGCACGGCATCCGGAAATGATTACGGGCAGAAGCAGAATAGGAATACAGCACCATATAAAAAGTCCGATTCACAGGCGACAGGTACACAGTCGTATTCTCCTAAGAAGACTTCCTCATCAGGATATAGTTCACAGACATCTGATTCGAAGTCTGACTCAAGATACAATTCACAGCCCTTTACAACAAGAAATACCTCAGAGCAGAGAAAGCCTGCACAGGCATCAACGCCCAGAACACCTTCCACACCCAGAACATCCTCAGCACCCTCTAATCATACAATTAAGCCGGCGGACAACAAAAAGAAGAAATTCCGTATGACGGCAGATGGTCAATTAAAGGAAAAGAAAACTAAGATCTGGTTTCCTAAATTCAGAGGAAAGTCAGACTCAAAGTGAAACGCAATATAGGAGTACAGAGCAGATAAATAAATTAGGCAAGGATCAGAGAGATACATTCTGATCCTTGCCTTTTGTGATTCAGGGATGACTAGGTATATATCATTGGAATTAATAATAAATCTATAGCAGAAAACATATTTATATAAGTAAGAGAAGGAATCAGGAGATCTGTCTAATGCAAAATGATTATATTCTGAACGCTTTTCAGGCGTATGTTGATACGATCATCCCACGCACTCCGGGATTAGCTGAAGTTTATGGATACATACAATATTATGGGGCTCTGGACTTACAAGTGGATCAATTTCTGCTCTACAACTTTGAGCATGTAAGCATGTCGTCTGCAGAACTTGCTGCCTTGTTACTGAATGCCGCAGCGGTTCAATGGTTGGTGAACCAGGGATATGAAGGGCGGGGAAGTTTGGACCTTCTGCCTCCTTCGGACAGACTGAGTGCCATTATGCTTCTAGAGCTACAGCAGATGGATCCGAGGCTGTTATCTGAGGAATTTTTGAATGATCCGGGATTAATGGTCATGTTAACAGACACCTTGCTTTACTATACATTACAGGGATACTATTCCGAATGGGCCGGCTACGGTACCACCAGATTGAATCCGCCACAGGAGCGGGTTCTGGAATATTTCCCTCTGAGCTGGGAGCAGGTAGGTTATCCCGGACCATCCCTTGGTTACCGGGTCTTGCGAACGGTGGATATTAGTTGATGCGCTTTGTAGAGCGCGGGAAGGGAGATTATGATGAATGAAAACTATGATGCCGACGTCATCGTCATTGGTGCCGGAGGCGGAGGGGCTGTAGTTGCGAAAGAGTTGGCAGAGAAAGGGGTCAAGGTTCTAATTCTAGAAGCCGGTCCGTGGTACGGAAATGCGAAATGGCCCAATCCAAATTCGGAACATGGAGCGGACGCCAGCTCTAATTATGAAGATCTGAGCATTGATATACTGAAGAAATGTTTTACCGATCTGGAAAATGATATGAATGATCTGGTTACCGGGAAGCTACGATGGGGACCGGCAGACCGTAACCGTCCACCGTGGACCAGAAAAGGAGGGTTCGTCTGGCAAAATGCCGGTGTGGGAGGAACCACGCTTCATTATTTTGCTAATTCACCCCGGGCTTTTCCACAGGCAATCAATAATATTTGGCCCATCTCCTATGAAGAATTAATACCGTATTATGAGCGGGTGGAAGGTCAGCTTCCGGTTCATGAAGCTCCTGTCACACCGAAGGAGGAAATGTTCTATTATGGTGCTAAAAAGGCGGGATGGCAATCCGGCTGCGGACCGAACCTTACACAGCCCTGTTATCGTCAACAGTATAATGCGATTCTTGAGGTGAATCCTCGGATTAATGATCCGGATTTTGATATTCAGAACAATAGTGGTGTTGGATGTACATTAAGAGGGCACTGTGTCAATGGCTGTCATATTGGTCCGACGGTTGAGGCAGTGGCAAAGCGGTCCACGCTGGTAAGCTATATACCGAGAGCTTTGGCTACCGGAAATGTACAGGTGAGACCGAATGCCTTTGTAATCAAGATATTGACGGTAGAGGACAGTGAACGAGGAGAGCGAGCTACCGGAGTGATCTATAAGGATACCTGGACCGGAGCAAGTACACAGTTGAATGCGAAAGTAGTTGTTATGTCTGCCGGTGGAATCGAAACTCCCCGTCTTTGGCTAAACTCCCAGCTGCCTCAGAATCCCTGGGTTGGAAAGGGGTTAACGAACCATTGGTTTGACACAGTATCAGGGATCTTTGATGAGAAGGTGGTGATGGATGTCCTTGGCGTATCGGATATTTGGCCTTATGCCGGACAGAATTCGGCAGGGCGATTGGATATTCCCGGTCTTGGAGTCATGATCACCATGGGCATGAGTCCGGGGATATTTGCCACACTGAACTATGGTACCAGTTCAAGCGGTTTTTCATCCTTGCTCACTCCAAACACAGAAGCTGCTTGGAATGTAGAAGGTCTCGTGGCAGGGGAACAGCTTAAGGAGTTCATGAGAGAATATCGGAGGACCCTGAGCCTACTCTTATTTATCGACGATGATGTTAGTCAGAGTAATGAGGTGGTCCTTGATCCGAATCAGATGGACGAATACGGATACATACCGGTGATCCATTATCAGCCCAGCGAGCAGGATGTAGCGAAACGAGAGCAGATTGCAACCTATGCGGCTGAGCTTCTCCGGGCTGCCGGAGCTAGAACGGTTACCCGCGCCAATTGGCCGGCAGAATTATTCATTCACATTATGAGTACCATGAGAATCGGTTATGTGGTTGACACCAATTGTGAAGCATATCAGGTAAAAAGTCTCTTCATCGCCGACAACAGTGTACTCTATAACGGTATCGGAGGACCGAACCCAACCTTGACGACACAGGCGATGGCTACCCGAACTGCAGATAAGATCTGGGATATCTATTTCAAACAATAAAAGATTTATGCCATAAGCGATCCGTTCCGGACAGTTTATGGCTTTTTTTTAAATGCTATTAGACAAGAGTATATTCATGTGATATGATAGGAAACGAATAAATTACTTCCTTAGACAAAGGTTGATAATATTTGATAAGAAACGATGGAAGACGGTACTATAAGTTGAAGAGAAGAAGGTAAGAAAGGATAAAGACATCAGTATGAAAAATGTTGTTGTGATCGGTGTTTCGGGAGGCTCAGCTTCCGGTAAAACTACAGTTGCAAATCGAATAAAGGAAGCCTTTAAAGACAGTGTAGAGCTCTTAAGCCATGATTTCTACTATCTTCCCCATGATGAATTACCTTTGGAGGAAAGAGTAAAGCTAAACTATGATCATCCCAATGCATTCGACACCCAGCGCTTTATCAATGATATTAAGCTGTTAAAGCAGTGCAAACCCATTGACCGACCGGTATATTCCTATGTAGTTCATAACCGGCTGGCAGAGACGGTACGTTTGAATCCTGCAAAGGTAATCATCGTAGAGGGCTTTATGATTTATGAGAATTCGGATCTGAGAGATCTGATGGATATTAAGATCTTTGTAGATACCGATGCAGACGAACGATTGATTAGACGTATCGTAAGAGATGTTAACGAGCGCGGAAGAAGCTTGGAATCTGTAATAACTCAGTATACGAATACTGTAAAACCGATGCACGAGCTCTTTGTTGAGCCGTATAAGAAGTATGCGGATATCATCATTCCCAGAGGCGGTATGAACGACGTAGCAATAGAGATGTTGATACACAGGGTTAAAGCAATATTGGCAGAAGACGAGAACGATTAAAACTATACTTACCTCAAACACTTTTATAGAGTGTTTGAGGTTTTTTTATAATAATAATTTTTTCATTCATGGCAATTAAAATTCGCGAAGAGCATTTTATATCTTTTTATGAAGAAGAAATAATTGGATGGTATTCATCACAACCCTGTGTTATACTGTGGTTATCAAATTTAAGGAGGTGGGCTTTACATGAAAAGCTTAGATGGTAACAGCAAATCAGACATCGAATATTTGGAGGGAATGCTATTTGAATTACAAGAAGGGTGCAGATGTATTGCCGGCCCGCCTGTTAAAAGAGATTCAGGAGTATGTCGAGGGTAGCCTCGTCTATATTCCGAAGAAGAGCAGTAGAACAGGCTGGGGCTATGTCAGTGGAGCCAGAGAGGCAATTGACAGAAGAAACAGGAAAATCGTAAGTTTATTTGAACAGGGGGAGACAATCGAAGCCCTGGCAGATCGGTTTCATCTGGGTGAGGACACAATAAAGAAGATTGTGTATGGGAAAAAATCGATATAATCGTTCTATTCCTATACGATTTGAGATCCATGTGAGATAATACTAGTGACCGGTCAATTTCATTTGAAAGGGGATGGTTATTTTGATCAAAAGCATAGAGGTGTTTGAACTTTAATACCCTAGGGGGAGGTGTCGAATAGACACCTCTCTTTTTTGTGTAAAAGGGAATTGGCCTTAAGTAAAACTTAAGGATTTCTGGGTTGTCACAAACAGGAAAAGAATGGTAGAATATAGAAGCGGTGATAATTTACATTATGAGTTCATATATAAAATATCTATAGATAAATTCAAGTGACCTTGTCAAGGCGGTTCGGAACCCCTTTGAGAATTACACGGAATATGAAGCCGGTATCAGAGTAAAGAACGAGATCGAATATACCGGTTACAGCATAAGTGACAGGTTTCTTACTCCAACCGGAGAGAATCTTTATTTCCATATGCGATTTACCTTAGAGAAG
>JAGFXQ010000071.1 GCA_017861355.1 Bacillota bacterium | reverse complement strand
TCTTCAAATTTATCCGTTTCACTTTTGTATGTTCCAAAGGCTTTCACAAGACGGACTCCGATTAAGTATTCCTGTATTTTTGAGTTCACTTGATCCATCGCCGTTTGCAGCTGATAAAATCTAGGATAACTAAGTTTCATACTGATAAAGATTAAAAACGCAACTACTGCAACCACACCATAGATAACAAGACTCAGACGAAAATTCATGATGGATGCCAACACTATACTTCCGATACCGGTGATCGGTGCTTTCAGAAAAATACGCATGATACCGTTCACAAACAGTATGATTTGAGACGTATCATTTGTCATTCTGGTAATCAGTGATCCACTCTCTATCTTATCCACATTCTTTTCTGAAAAGGCTACGATTTTCTCAAATAAATCCGCTCTCAAATCAGCACCCATCCTTTGAGAGACAGTACTCGCAAGATTATTCCTTGTAATAGCGAAGCATGCCCCGATCAAAGTGACTACAAGCATGATCACTCCCCAATAATAAACTTTAGCGATATCGTTTTTTTCAATTCCATTGTTTACAATTTTAGCCATCAGTGTCGGTCCCAGTAAATCGCAGAATGCCTCCAGCATCACACACAATATTGCGATTATAAATGGAACCTTGTACCTCTTAAAATATTTACCATAGAGCTTCATTCCTTATCCCTGCCTTCATAATAATGTTCCTGAGAATTCATCCTCTGTCAATACATCACGGATTAATAATGATCATTAATTCGTGAAAGCATGTTCATTTTATTCTAACATATGTTTCATAGAATACTATCAATAAAATACTCTAAGGTTTAATTCTTGTACAGTTCCTTCTCATATCCACAAAAATACAGCCCGACCATATATTATGTCAGGCTGTACATTCTTCATGCCACTGTCTATTGTTTATTACATTATATTGAATTATCCTTTCACTCCTCCGATTACTACTCCTTTGATTAACTGAGCCTGTATCATCGGGAATATAATGATGATCGGTAAGATTGCAATAACAGATATCGCCATACGTATTCCTACACTTGGAAGATCCAGCCCAACAAGATTTGCTCCTTCCGTAATGGAGGAAGAGCTTTTCAGAAAGGCAATATTATTCATCAATCGATTCAGATATACATTGATGCTATACAGGTTGGTATCTGTAATGTAATACAATCCGTTTGTCCAGTCATTCCAATAGGCCATGCCCGAGAACAAGGATATCGTAATAATGACAGGCTTTGAAAGTGGCAGAATAATACGCGAATAAATTGTAAGTTCCTTTGCCCCATCCACCCTGGCTGCCTCTAATAAAGAGACCGGAATACTGGCTGTATAGTAATTTCGAACCATCAAAACATTAAAGGCTCCCATCAGATAATTAGGAACAAGAAGTGACCAAATTGTATTTTTCACATGAAAGAGCTGGGTCCATACAATGTAGGATGCCGTCATGCCACCATTAAAAAGTATTGTAAAAAAGAGAAAAAACGCAAAGAAATTTCTATATTTAAAATCCTGTCTTGACAAGGGATAGGCAAACAAGGAAGTCAGCACCACATTGACAAATGTTCCGGCGGCAGTTACTAAAACTGATATTCCATATGCACCGAAAATAGTTTCACGCTTTGCCCATAAGTAGTAGTACGAACCCATGTTAATCTTTGACGGCCAGAATTTGTAGCCTTCTTTGATTAATACATTCTCATCCGTAATGGAAGCGGCTATCATAAGTATAAACGGAACAATACAGAACACTGTGATGGTCAGCATTATTATGAGAGAAATATTCTGAAATACTTTTTCTGAATTTAACTTTTTGTTCTTCATTTTTCATCCTCCTAGAATAATGCACTTTCATTATCGACCCTACGTACTAAGTAATTGGACAGCATTACCAGAACAAATCCGATGACGGACTGGAAAACGCTTGCTGCAGATGACATTCCGACATTATTTAATTCCATTAATGATCGGTAAACATAGGTATCTATCGTCTGGGTAGTCGAAAATAGCATACCTGAATTCATTGGTACCTGTAGGAACAAACCAAAATCCGAATTGAATATTTTACTCACTGATAATAAAAGCATCAATATAATCATTGGTCTAATAATTGGTAGTGTGATCTTAAAAATCTGCTGCATCTTGCCGGCACCATCCAACTTTGCAGCCTCATATAGGCTTGTGTCTATTCCGGAGATACTGGCTATGTATATGATTGAGCTATAACCTGCATTCTTCCAGAAGTGGACAATAGGTAATATAATGGGCCAATATTTTGCTTCGTTATACCACTTAATTCCATCGCCGTGTAATATCGTATTATTCACAAAACCATTGCTTCCAAGAAAAGCATAAACCAGATATGCAACAAATGAATTTTGCTATCTTCCTTTTACCAATCTCAGTCATCATAATAGCAATTGATAAAGCTACCACTAACCCTAAAATAATAAACACTATATTGTACCCAAGGGTATTACGGATCATAATGAATGCATCTTTTGTCTTAAACAGATACAAAAAATTCTGAAAACCACACCAGTCACTAAAGATAATCCCTTTTGAATAATCCAGCTTTTTAAATGCAATTAATATTCCAAACATCGGAATGTAATTATTCGCAATCAGATATAAGATACCGGGAAGCATCATTAAAAATAGCGGGATATAGTTTACTCGTGACGTCTTTTTTTGCAAATAACGCTTTTTCACAGAGATATCTGTGTTCGCGAGGGTTGATGACATCATCCATTACCTCCTTCTATGTAATTTATAATCGTAGAAAAGCAACCCCAGGTTTCCCTTTTCCATTAGAATTCCGGGGTTGCTTCCTATGTAGATTTATTATATCAGTATTTTGTTATTTATTTCCTGCCGACCATGCATCCAACTGCTTCTGTGCTTCCGAAATAATGTCATTCACACCGGCTGCTTCCATGGCTGAAATAAACTGTGGAAGAACTTCATCCGGGTTAACTTCACCACAAAGCAAGGAATATTGGTACTGTTGTATTACGTTATCAACTGCGGAGCATTGTGATGTTAGATTTGTTGCATCCAGATGGAAACCAAATGCCGGTGAATAAGTTGCATTCTTATTATTCTCCTGCATATAATCAACATCCTTCGGATCTGTATTACCCTTTAAGGCATATTGTTTAAACATATTTCCAACAATTCCGCAAGAAAGAGCTGCGGTATATGGAACCGTATTCATATCCAGTCCTTCCGGATAAGATATCGTACCATCATCGTTCTTCACGTAATCGGTTCCTTCAATACCAAAGATAATGGAATTCAGAACAAATTCATCATTATACATTAAATTCAACACTTTTGATGCAGCCTTCGGATTCTTACATGTATAAGCAATGCTCCAGTTAACTGCCAAACTGCTGGAAGTCAGTAGATACTTATTCAGAGATTTTGCATAGAAATCAAAGCCGTTACATCTGCTCTTATAAGTTGCTTCTACACTCTCCGGTACGTAACCATAGCCTGTGATTACTGAGAACGCTTGCTCAGAACCCAGAAGGTCTGTGGATATATCAGAGGAAAGTGACGAATCCGGCATGATTAAGCCCTTTTGGTTCCAATCATAGGCAAGCTTACAAGCTTCCTTGAAGAAATCAGTGTTATAATAATTCTGAACTGTCATATCACTGCCAACGATGCTTGCTCCATAGCCAAAGTTATCTACCTTGTAGCCTTGAACACCACTCAAAGCAGTATCAAGCATCAAGGTGTTTCCGCCTGCGCTTCCGCCGGTCGGAACGAGCGGATACATGTCAGGATATTTTGCTTTTACTTGCGTCAATAAGGGCTCTAAGTCCTTCACTGAATTGATACTGTTAATGTCAAAACCTAATTCATCTACAATGTCCTTACGGCAGATAAAGTAAGGCTCCAGCACTACGCCTTTATAACAGGGAATTGCATAGACATTTCCATTGTATGTGGATGGCTTTAACCATTCCTCTCCCATCAATGAGACTGTATCCTTCAATTCATTGTCCAAATAATCATTTAATGGAAGTACCTGATTCGTTGCAATTGCTGCAGTCAATCCGGTAAATGGACAATAAATATCAACTCCTTCGCCACTTGCCAGTGCCATATCCATCTGATCGCCATAGGTTGATACGTCAACCGGTTCTAACTCAAGTCTTACATTCTCTCCCTTTTGTTCAAGGTAGCTGTTGATTGAATCTTGAACCTGCTTTGTTCCTTCTGCGTTAGGTACTACCACGATGACAGGATAACTAACCTTAATGGTAGTAATCTCTGTACTCACCGGTGTCGCATTATCCGAAGTCTCTGCTGTCGTTCCTGTTGGTGTCGCATCATTCGATTTAGTATCATCCTTTTTCCCTGAACACCCCACCAAAGATAACACCAAAACAAATGCTAATAAAAGAGCTATTAATTTCTGGAATTTTTTCATCAAATTACCTCCTCCTTTTGATAAACTAATCTTATCAAAAATACAAAAAAATGCTTTCAAAAATATACTTTAAGGCTTTGATTTTGTACGATTTATTTCATTGCAGTTATCTGAGGCATTCTCATCATAAATAAAGCATTTCCTTCTTCTTCAATTGTAACTTTTTCGTCGTGGAAGGTAAAATTCAACTTCTGCTGATTACAGGTCTCTACCCATCGGATCACCAACTGGAATACATTATTCTCTATCCATGCTCCACTTAATAGTGCCATGGATACTGCTCCTTTACCTAACGTGTTATATCGATACGAACCATCGATTCCAATGCTTACACTCTTGTTCTTCCCATCCTGTACATAATCGAATGTACACCCTTCCTTTTCAAAGTAAAAGATGAATTTCTCAATTCCTTTCGGAAGAATTGTTCCTCCCATAAAGAATGCAATGGAAGCAACACTGTTATCCAGGCGGAAGGAATCCTCGGATACCTGATATTCCACTCCGTTTATCTTCTCACAATAGTCACTGTAGGGAGCAAACCGAGGAGCAGCTAAGGACAGCATCTTCATCCTGTGAGCCAGCTTCGCTGATGCGCTTTCTTTCTCCGGAAGAGTAGCTACCTCTGGGATATCACTCAGAAATTCCCACATCGTATCAAGCGTAGTCTGTGCCCAATGTGCACCGGAAGCATTCTCTGTTATTGATATTATCATGTCTTTATCCGGAACTACGATTGTGAACTGTCCCATAGCGCCATCGGCACGATATACTCCTTCCGGTGTACACATCCAGATCTGGAAGCCATAACCGAGGAAATTATCTTTTGCATCCGGGTTATTCGCCGCCTCAGTAGCCGATGCATTTTGTAACGTAGTTGCTTTTCTCACGTATTCTTCCGAGAGAATCCGTTCTCCCTCCCAAACACCGCCATCAGCATATAGCTTCATTAATCGGAGGTTGTCCTCTGTCGTTGCATAGAGTCCGCCACCACCTACTTCCATACCATCCGGCATATAAATCCAGCGAAGATTACCGGCATCAATACCAATTTTATCAAACAATCTTGGCTTTAGATAATCGTGAAGCCCCAGGCCGGTTAATTTACGTACGATTGCACCCAGTAAAGTGGAACCGGTGCTGTTATACATGTAGGTAGTACCGGGAACATGATTGACCGGTGTTGCAAGGAATTCCTTAATCCAGTCCTTTGAAGGTCGGGGCATTGTATCCATGCCACATCCCATACAAAGTACATCTTTGACGGTTAACTTCTGAAGGTTTTCCGAAGGGTTTTCCGGTGCTTCTTCTTTGAAAATATCAATAATCCTATCCCCTAAAGTAAGTAATCCCTCCGTGATAGCAATTCCTACTGCGGTTGCAGCATAGGTTTTGGTATGAGATTGGAGACCGTGACGAATACCCGGAGCATAAGGAGCCCACCAGCCTTCGGCACAAATTTTCCCATGACGCATAATCATAAGCCCATGTGGCTCGGTAAACCCACTTTCTAAGCTATCTATTAACCTCTCAATTAACTCTGAGGGTATACCTACACTCTCCGGTGTGACGCGTTCAAATTCATTTCTCTTCATTATTTCATTATCCTTTCATTCTATTATTATATTAATTATCCAGTAATTTCTTTAAACCAACAAGCTTATATCTTTTGATCTAAAAGCCAAGCTCCTCAAGCCATTCTGTGCACAAGGTGCTCCAGTGCATGATGTGAGTATTTTTCTCGTCTAAATCATTATTTCCATCGGCTAAGGCTAAGCCATGTATCCCTCCCGGGAAACAGTGAAGTTCAAATGGAATATTATAATCTGCCAGCTCCTTAGCCAAGTACATCGAAAACCTTGGATCATCACTATTCGTCTGCCAGATGAAAAATGGCGGGGTCTCGACTGTGATATTCTTCTCGGGAGCCAGGTAGATTTCTTCTGCTTTATTCTTATCAATAAAAGGATTTTTCATAAATCCACTTGGGAAGGAGGTAAATGAGATCGCTCCGTATCCAACGACAGCCGCATCCGGCCTACAGGAGAAACGTTCGATAAGATCCAACGCTTCATTATTACCATAATCAAAGTGTGTCGCGCAGTTTCCTGACAACATTCCTCCTGCGGAGAAGCCCATAACAGCTACTTTATCTGTTATCCCTAATTCTTCTTTCTTAGCCCGTAGGATTCGAATTGCCCGCTGCATATCTGCAATTGCATCTCTTCGATTAAATGGCTGTAAGCGATATGATAAAATAGCTACTGCAAATCCTGCTCGGTTAAAGTAGTCTGCGACATGAAAGCCTTCACAACCGGTGCGGGTAACAAAGCCTCCTCCATGTGCAACAATAATCGTACCACGGATTAGCTTTGGATCTGCCGGTGGAACAAAAACCATATAGGGCTCTGTCTGCTCGGTTACACTGTCATCAAAGCCGGGAGTTCCGTTTTCCCACAACATTATCTTATCAAATCGTTCCATCAAATCATTCCAAAGCTTCAGATTTCCTTCGATATCGACACTTCCATCCGGCTTGCGGTGCTTTGAGATATGTCTGATCGAAGATCGTTCGCCGATTACTTTCGTCAGCTCTTCTCTATTATTCTTATAATTCATTGCACTCCTCCTGTCTAATTAAGTTCCATAATAGCTGCTTTACAGATCATCCTGTTCTAATAGTAAAATATACACAACCAGCCGGTCGGTAACAATCAATAACGTATTGTTTCATATTAATTATGTACAATGCTTTTTCAAGCTTAACTAACCCTAATAGGATATCTTATAGCACAGATTGATTGACTTTCTTAGAAAAGTCTGTAAAATATTAATAAAAGGAAGGGGGAGCCCTATGTCTACATTAATTGATGTAGCAGAACGCGCCGGAGTATCTGTTACTACAATTTCACGCATGCTTAATAACCGTGTCAAGATCGGTGAAAAGACTCGGAGTAAAATATTGGCCGCTATGAGAGAATTGGATTACTATCCGAATGAAATCGCTCAATCACTGACGAAAAAGAAAAGTAACTTTATCGGACTTATTGTTCCCTCCGCCAAGAATTTTTTCTTTAGCCAGGTAATTGAATATACCGAATATTATGCTGTAAAAAAGGGGTATAAGTTATTACTCTGTATCTCAAACCACGAAACTGCAAAAGAGATCGAATATTTTGGAATGCTAAAAGCGAACAAGGTCGCCGGTATCATTATTGCCAGCCGGACCCAAGATCTCCAAGACCATCTGAATATAGATTCTCCACTGATATCCATTGATCGAATTATATCTTCCAATATACCTTCCGTATGCTCTGATAACTATCATGGAGGCGTATTAGCTGCGAAACATTTGATTCAGAAAGGCTGTAAATCACTGGCGTATATCAGCGGCAGCGCAGATCTTGAATTCGAAGCCAATAAGCGTTTTATCGGCTTTCAAGCTGCTTGCCTTGATCATCATGTTACAAGTCCAATTTTCCTAAATGCCACCGAAGAACGATTCTTTTCCATGGATTATCAGGAGATTATCGCCGGATTATTCGAAGACACTCCCTATGTAGACGGGATATTTACTTCAAATGATATCATTGCCGCACAGATACTCCAGTATTGTGAAAAGCATAATATACAAATTCCTGAGAAAATGAAATTAATCGGTTATGATGATACGGACTTAGCATCGCTATGCACCCCAGCTCTGACGACAATTCATCAACCGATAGAGGATATCTGCCGCGAAGCGGTGGACGGAATCTTTCAACAATCGTCGAGTGGAATTATGCCTCAGAATCATATACTACCGGTTTCACTTATCGAACGGGAAACAACCTAATCTATCTCGGGCGTTCACCTTTATACAATAAATTTCTGCACCGCCAATAATAATTTGTTGGCGTTTTCAGATAACACTTCTGACGATGAGCCTAACGCACCTACCGAGTTAAGCTGTTCCTTCGAAGCACTGTTCACTGTATTGGAAGAAGCTGCTATCTCCTCCAGTACAGCGGATATGCTCTCAATAGCCCCCAGTGTACTGACTCTGGAGTCCTCAACATTCTCAATTGTATCCATGATATAATTCAGATTAACAACCAGCTGCTCCACATTAAGATTGATGCTATGATAAGAACTGGTTGTTTCATTCACTGCACTTTCCTGCAGTAGCAGAACATCCTCTGCACTGTGTACGATTGTCATCGTATCCTTTGTCTCTTCTTTAATGTTACTAATAATTTTCTTAATATCATCCACTGATTTCTTTGACTGATCCGCTAGATTCCTAATTTCATTTGCAATTACGGCAAAGCCTTTTCCAGCTTCCCCGGCTCTGGCTGATTCGATGGATGCATTCAAAGCAAGTAAATTGATTTGATTTGCTATATCGCTAATTACATTCGATATGTTGCCGATGGATAAAGACATTTGAACTTGCTGCTCCACCTTCTTAATGATTTCTGTAGTAATCTGAATTGTTGAATGTGTCTGCTCGTTCAATCGTTCGGTACATTGTGTCCCTTCCAGAATGCTTTTCTTGGTTACATCCGTGATTCTACTGATTTCTTTCGTATTATCACTGATTGATATAATCTTTTTGGATAGGTTGTCCATTTCGTTTAAGCATTCTTCTGCATCCCTTGCCTGCTGCACAATTCCCTGTTCGACCTCTCCCATCGCGAATGCGATATCTTCGGTTGATCGCTGAAATGATGTTGTTGCTTCCCCCACTCTGGTGGACGAGCCAAGCACCTCGGTGCTCAAGGCTTTTACCCCGAATATCAGTGTTTTCATATTGTGGAATGTATTTTGGATCTCATTGATTAGAAGCTTAAATTCATCCTTTCTTTTGGAGGGAAACACTACAGTCAAATCCCCCACGGATGCTTTCTTCAATCCGATGATAATCACCTTAATCGCTTTGTTTATTCCGTTCGTAATCATAAATGCATTAATCACTGCGATAATACATGCAATAATTACAATGATCAATGTGAACAATCGAATATCGGCTGCCTGCTTAGAGATTGCCTCTTCCGGAACCAGTGCACATATCATCGCCCCTGAGACTCCAATCTTCGAATACATGAACAGGTACTTTCCTCCTTGATAATCCACGTATTGAGAGCCATTTGGTTCCTCTGATATGATAGCCTCATTATAAAAATCCTTATCAGAAAAGACAACTTCTGTAGTGTCATTCGCCGTAATCTCTTTCTGATCGCCGGTAACGATACCCAGAATTCCGGATTCTTCAAATTCTATATTCTTTAATATTGAATCTACCGACTTTTTGCTGACATCGATTATAAGGATGCCATCCACTGAAGTAAAATTTTTAATAAAACGCATAGAGTAATCCGATACTCCCGTCTTAAGCTTTTTATCTAAATACTCATCCGCCCCACTCCAAACTGCGCCCATTCTGTCCTCATGAAGCTGCTTACCGATCGGTGTATCCAAAAGCCCGGATAAAAATTCGCCTCCTGCAATTTTTCTAGTGCTTAATGTACCCTTTTTGTCAGAGATCATATATATATTCTCAATAAAATCATCTGTTACATTTTTTGATTGGAGTAATGTATTTATCGCTTGCTTAGCACTGATAATCTGTTTATTATCTGTTCCATACATACCGGAGAAGTAATTCACCACATTATTATCACTGATAAGCTGTGTCGCTGAATCCTGTATGGAAGTAAGCGCAAAGGTAAGATACTCTCCCGTCATATTCAGAGTCTGACAGGTTGATTCCATGTAATTCTTTCTGATCGCCGTTGCTGCCTTTTGATAAGATGAAATCCCCAGAATGATTATTAATGCGATTGCTATCAGAAAAGAAATGATAAGCTTCACCTTAATTGTGAAGAATTTTTCAAAAATAGATATCAAGCTTTGCACTTTGAATTTTTTCATAAAAGGTTCTCCCTATCCATAGTAAGTCTTCTTTTGTATTTTCTTCCATTCTAGCATATGGTATTTGGATTACTTTTGAAAAAATACTCGATTGTTTTGTTCCTGTACAGAGAATTAATCGAAAGGCGCCACTACAAACAGCACTAATTCAGAATAAAAGTGACAGCCTGTTGACACTTAAGGTTGTAGAATCAAAAAAGATACTTCCATATTGGGAGTATCTTTTTCTGCAATCAAGAAATGTTACAGTCATTTTCATTTCATATAGAAGCTATAAAGCTTTGAACCATGGGCCATAACCTTCATCTCCATCGTCCGCTCCTGTCCTTCGAATATTTCGTCACTCCATAATTCTTCTAACACATATCCCTGCGAATATTCTATCTCTAGCTCCGTCAAATCTACCCCGATCTTCAGCTCCACATCACTAAGATTAAATATCGCCAGATAGGATACAGCTTCTTCGTTATCCCTGGTAAACCAGATCGCCTGTTGTTTATCTCTCATGATCTGTCTTGCTCCTGATGAATGGGACAGAAGCCGTAATACCTTTTTGTTGGTTAATAACTTGAGTGTCCAAGAATCCAGCTTGGTAAGCTCTGCTCCCAGCATAAGAGGAGAACGGAACATACACCACAGAGTCATCATCGTCACTTGTTCTTCCTTCGTGAATCTGGTAGTTCGTTCTTCGCCAAAGCCCTCGCCGATGTTCCCTAACGGAAGCATGTCACAGTCCGGAAAGCAACCTTCTGAAACATGATTTTGCCAAATCTCACATCGTTCAAACATATTCAACAACAGGGGCCAGCTATCCCAAAAATCATCTGTAATTCTCCACATATTTGCGTATTTTTCATAATGCCAAGCTTTATTGATCAGTGCAGGTCCGGGTGATAAGCTCAGAACCATCGGTCGTCCGGATTTCTCAATCGCTTTATGCAGCATTTCGATTTCTCTCTCAGCGGAGGGCATATCCTGTCTGCAGATATCATCGCATTTGATAAAATCGACACCCCACTGAGCATAGAGACTGATCATCGAATCGTAGTATTCCTGCGCTCCTTCTCTATCCGTCTCTAATCCATACATATCCGGATTCCACCAGCAGATGGAGGATGGATTCGCAATCTCATTGGCCGTTTTATTTGAACCATAGATCTTGCTATGATTATGTGCTGCTATTCTCGGTATCCCTCTCATGATATGGATACCAAACTTCAGCCCCAAGCTGTGGATGTAATCTGCTAACGGTTGAAAGCCTAGTCCATTCGCCGAGGAAGGGAAACGCTCCGGACAGGGAAGCAATCTGGAATATTCATCGATTTCCATCTTCCAGAAGGGGATATACTGATAATTCTTTCTCTGTGACCCTGCGTCATAGGCATACCACTGAATATCCACGACGATGTATTCCCAGCCAAACTCCTTTAAGTGTGCAGCCATATAATCCGCATTGGCTTTCACCTGATCTTCATTTACGGTCGTGTCATAATTATCATAGCTGTTCCAGCCCATTGGCGGTGTTAAAGCAAACTTGTTTTTATTCATGGATTACCCTCTCCCATAACATTATTTAATCGTTCTATTTCTACCGCTATTTTTAGCCTCATATAACTTACTATCCGCTTTCGTAAGTAACTCACTGATCTTTTCTCCCGTATACTCTTCTATTCCAATGCTGATTGTCAAATGAATATTCTTTACAAATTCCATGTTTTCAACCGCTTTACGGATTTTTTCTGCCACCTGGTACCCCTCATTAATTGTTGTCTCTGAGAGCATTATTAAAAATTCTTCGCCTCCATAACGCCCAACCAAATCGGTTTGCCTGGTATTGTCTCTCAAGATAGCAGCTAGACCTTTTAATATGTCGTCTCCGATCAAGTGCCCATAAGTATCGTTAATATTTTTGAAATGATCAATATCCAGTATCATGACTATAAAAGCTCTTTTACCCCTTAAACAGTGCTGGACTTCTGCTTCCAGACATTCATATATATATCTGTGATTATTTAAACCTGTGAGACTGTCAATTACCGCTTGATTTTTTAATAGACTGTTTTGATTAAATAGTAAATGCTCTGTTTGCTTCATTTCTCGAAAGATTATTTCATAAGGTTCCTTTATTCCCATAGCTATAATGACTTTATAAATCAAATAAAACGATAATATCTTAAAGTAATGTCCTATAAGATTTGAAAATCCGTAATTGTCTATATATAGGGTAAAAGCTAACTCCGTTATTATTGACGAAATAATTGACAAAAGTAAAAGCCGATAGACTCTTATATTGAAAGCATCTCTATTTTTTGTCAAAATTATAATCGCCAAAAATAGTATTGTACAAATAATATATTCACTGATTTTTTTAAACAGGGTAAGCCCTTGGCCTTCAACGAAACATATCGGAAATACTTTCCATACAAATATCGAAAGCATTAAAATGGCGGTAATAATTGTATAAATACTAAAAACCAAAAAAATATTAATCTGCTTTTTCGATTTTATATATACGCAAGAAACTACGATAACAATACTTTCAAAATATCTTGCAGCTATCCATAGTTGATTTGCATAATAATCATAATCCCTAAAAATTTGCATTCCTTTATAGCTCATCGTATGAAACAAGTCCAAAACACCTATAAAGAGATAGGCTATTCCTACAATAATGAGATATTTGTTTTTTATGTATTCCATAGAATTCCATGTTAATAAAAACACTGTGAATGCTATGCAGATACTAAAAATTTCTGCAATGGTGTGAAAAAGCAGATAATTATATAAACTACTAATATATAACATAATAAGAAGTATTGCTATGAACAAAGAACTAATTGACCGTTTCAGAGTTAATTCCATAGGCAGCGCACCTCATAGTATATTTTAATCTTTATTATTGAAAAGTATAAAATCAAATCAAAATCAAGTTAACCTGATACAATCTCTGGTAATTTTTAGGTAATAGATTCTTTATGTAGTAATATCATATCATTTTCGATAATATCTAACAATATTTTTCTTATGAACTTTCACAACATCAAATAACTTTAACGATATTTATGTATCAAAAAAATATAACTGGGAGCAATTATGAACTCCCAGTTAGGTACAATAATATTAATCAACTTATCTCTATTTCTCAATCTATCTTCCCATCTGATCCACCTAATAATCTTATTTCTACTTATCTTAGCAAACTATCTGCCAATTGTTTCGTGCGGGCATTATCCACCGTATCCTCACTACTTTCCCAGATTATAATGCCTGCTATATTAAATTTCTCGATTGTATCAATTTTGCCTTGCAAAGATAAAGCGTTTTCATAGGACAAATAATACTTATAAAATTCCGAATTCTCATCATCATTATACATATAAGAAGACTTTGCTTTATCATCAAAGACAAAATGCCAACCCTTACCACCATGATCAAAGGCATCTCCCATTACAACCTTGCCGTCTTCTACATTGGTTGTATACCCACTCACTGCCTCTACTTCAAATTGTGCTAATTCCTTCTGCGTAAATTGATCGCCTGGTATTCTCTTATCCGTGATTGGCGCACCCACAATATGCTCTTTATCTATATCACCATCCATAACAAATACAGTTGAATAATATGGTGTTCCAATATTAATCTTCGTAATATCTATACCCTTTTCCTTCAGATATACAAATGCACCTGCAGCTCCCTGGTAGGAAGAAGCGTGGCCGGTTTTACCATCCCAGATACCTGCAAGATCGTAGGTCATCATATTAATACAATCTAAATAAGGAGCAATCGGTGCCCAATTTTGATTTGGTAATGTCCAACCGGTTGAGGCAGACGCACATGCTGTGATTTTCTTAACTCCTACACCATAGGTCTTATCAAAGGCTTCTCTTAATTCTTGGCATAAGCTTGCAAAATTCTGATTATCCTTGAAGCCGGATTCCCAAATCGGACACCCTTCATCCGTATCGTTCTCCGGCATTCTCTCGCCGTCATTACTGCCGCCAGGATATTCCCAATCAATATCAATGCCATCGATCCATGGATATTTATCGATCAGTGCAATACAACTGGTAATAAAGGAACTTCTTCCTTCTCCTGTAGTAGCCATTTCAGAAAAATAACCGCATTTCGTCCATCCACCGATAGAAATCATAATATTAACATCAGGATATTTCTCTGAATACGCAGCATATTCCGCAAAATGATTACGAGGCATGGAAGGGTCTACTACACTCGGTGTATTATCTTCATAATCAAATTTCGTATTGGTAGATGCAACTTCAAACCGGGTTCTTGGTTCTTTCTTCGCATCTCTTCTAGCAAATGATGTTTCCTTCGGATCCTCCAGTGGAACAATTCCAAAAAATGCATGGTTAATATAAGTCACAGAATCCCAAGGTATGCTGGCCACCTCTCCTCCTTCTGCTCCCGGTTTATCTTCCAAATTCCAACTTGGAAAATAGGTAATGATTTGTTTTGGTCCCGATTGCTCCGTTGGCTGTTCCGTCGGTT
>JAGFXQ010000283.1 GCA_017861355.1 Bacillota bacterium | reverse complement strand
AGAACTGAGGCGTGGATCGCTTCTGTAGATAACCCTTCCGGTACAAAGCTTCAAATATCTCATCCGATACCTTCGTATGAACCTCCTTGCTACGATCCAATGCGGAGGCGCCATAGAGATTTAGGCTGATCTGATACTTCTCCAGTGCTTCCTTCTGCTTTTGATGATTCAGCTTTACATAATCCTCGATCGATAGGGTGGAGTCGGATTGCTCCTTCCATTTTCGATAGCTCTCCAGTATAGGTGATCCATAGCAGTCTGTTCCGGATACAAAGATTACATTATCCTCACCGATACGATCTCTTAAAAACCTGGCAAATACATCTGCATGAATAAAAACTCCGCCAATATGGCCAAAATGGAGTTCTTTGTTCCCATAAGGCATTCCTGCTGTTATCACTGCTCTTCTTGGAAAAACCGGTCTCTCATTCATATTCATCTTCTTCACTCCTCCTAACAATATAATAATGCAATCATTATCTATAGGAATGAATCAAAAACGCCCCTACAGATAATTCTGTAGGGGCGATATGTTTCTTCGCGTTGCCACCCTCGTTTATTAATATGTCGCCATACTAATCTCATTGAGTACAAATATACTCTAGTTCTGTAACGTGAACTCACGTCATAGCATCACCAAATAATTGGATCCGTATGAAGCTCCGAGGCTTGTTTCACCACTTTTTAGATCATTCCTTCTCAGCTAACGGAATTCTCTGTAGACCCACCAGGTAGTTACTCTTCTCATCATAGCTTTTTACTTATTTTCAATAGTATATTCATCAAATCGAATTTTGTCAAGGCTTTATTTATCTCTTACTCCATCACATATATACCCTCTGTTGCATCCGCATAATAGGGAACGATGATATAGTTACCTGTATGAATCTCTTCCGATACCATACCGTTACTACTCATAATCTCTGCTATATATTCATTCATATCATCATATTCATCTGTAAAATACTCCGAAGCAATGCTCCATAAAGAATCACCCTTCTTAACCTCGATACAGGTTACAAGCTTGGTACGCTCTACTGATCTCTGCGCTGTAACCGTCTTAGTAATAAAGAAGACAGAGAAAAGGACCAAAACCAATAATACAGCTGTTCCGATAACCCATATTCTCTTCTTATTCAGGCGATAATATTCGCTGCCTTCCATAATGCGATCTGCTGTTCTATTCATCTTACATACCCTCCCAAGGTTTTATCTCTTTAGTAATATTATTTATTGCTGATCCGAACTATGCTTCTTCTTAATTCAATAGGAACATATCTACGGATCAAAGCATCAATAATGATCTATTTGTATGAGTCAACAGCTTATTGCTATCTCTCATTTGTCTCAGTATATTATGGGTTATGGTCATCTGATGTCTAAACAAAAAAACTTTTATAAAAATTATTCCGATCAACACGAACATATGATACGAACACTTGTTTCTATATACTGATTATATATAACAAACATATGTTTGTCAACAGTTTTCGAACATATATTTTGTTTTACAAACATTTTTTCGTTTTTCAGAACATAGGTTTTGCATTTTAATTTTAAGTATGATATAATGGTGCAAATAGGAAATGGAGGCTGGTACTTATATGGGCTATGGTAGAATAAGCAATAAGCAGAAGGAAATACTCGAATATTTAAAATCTCAGATAATTAACAAAGGATATCCGCCGGCAGTACGTGAGATATGTGAAGCCGTGAAGCTAAAATCAACCTCTTCCGTGCATTCCCACCTTGAGACTTTGGAGAAGAACGGTTATATTCGCCGTGATCCATCCAAACCGCGTGCAATTGAGATTATTGATGATGAATTTAACCTGACAAGACGGGATCTTGTGAATGTACCGATTGTGGGTACTATTACAGCAGGTCAACCGATTCTTGCAGTTGAGAATATTGACAGCTACTTTCCGATTCCAGCAGAATATATGCCGAACGAAGACACCTTTATGCTTAAGGTAAAAGGCGACAGCATGATCAATGCAGGAATCTATAACGGTGATAAGATCTTAGTTCAGAAGCAAACTCATGCGAAGAATGGAGATTATGTCGTTGCTCTTATGGATGAAGAGGTAACGGTTAAGACCTTTTACAAGGAGAACGGCTACTATCGCTTACAGCCTGAGAATGATACAATGGAGCCCATCATCGTATCTGATCTGAATATTCAAGGTAAAGTAATCGGATTATTCCGAATGTTTTCCTAAGAATGATTTCACAAAGCAACAAAAGGATTTCATAGAATAACAATAAGATTTCATAGAACAACAATAAGAAAGATTTCATAGAACAACAATAAGATTTCATAGAACAACAATAAGATTTCATAGAACAACAATAAGATTTCATAGAACAACAAAAGCCTTTCCAGTTACTTCAGATCATACCATCTGAACACCGGAGAGGCTTTTTCATTCATGACAATAGAAAGTTCGCAAAGCATACTTTCTATCGTATCATTCTCTAGTAACGATTAATCCTCGAGTTGTTCTTTGCTTACGGTCTTACCGTCTCTCCAGATGCGCTCAAGATTGTAGAACAGACGATCTTCTTTCGAGAATACATGAACCACCACATCGCCGTAATCCATCAGAATCCAGCTGGCACTTCTCACGCCTTCAATCCTCTTCGGTTCAAATCCTTCCTTACCCAAGGTCTGATTCACTGCATTAACAAGTGCATCTACCTGTGAGGAGTTTGTTCCGTTTGCAATAATAAAGTAATCTGCTATGATGGAGATATCTTTAATCTCAATCACTGTGATATCTTCACCCTTCTTTTCATCCAATGCTTGATATGCAAGCCTAACCATTTTCTTTGAATTGTCCATTGCAATCCCCTTTCTATCTCATAACTGCAATTATGCCTTAACCTAAGGAATTCTTGCTTATTTGTCTTTAGGAATTCTTACTTTTTAACTTTAGGATTTATCGACTTTTAAACTCAAGGAAATCTTGCCTTTTTAATTCTAGCATTTCTTTTCCTTTATTCTTCCTCTGTTTACAGACGATCGTCCATCACTGCTCATCCTCTGTCCGCAACAACTTTTTGTAATATTCATAGGTATCTACTGTCATTGTATCAATCTCAGCCTTCGACTGTTCCAGATAATTCAACGTATTCTCAAGGATCATTACTAATGCCCGGTCAAGATCATTATAAGCCATTCTTCGAATTTCATCAATCCTGGGTAAAGGCTTACGATAAGGTTCAATATAATCTGCTATGAATATAATCTTCTCCAGTAGGCTCATATTCGGTCTGCCACAGGTATGATTGGTAATTGAGTTAATGATCTCAGTGTCCGTTATACCATACAAATCTTTGGCAAAGGCAGCCCCTACTTTACCATGAAGTAAAAAAGGGCATTTTGCTTCCATCTCCGTGACCTGTAGATGGTATTGTTCACAACAGCTCAACAGCTCAGCATCGGACAGATTTCTCGCACAATCGTGTAATATACCGGCGATACTTGCTTTCTCAGCATCATAACCATAGATTACAGCAAGATCGCAAGCTACCTCTTCGACTCCGAGGCTATGAATATAACGCGGTTGTTTTAATAGTTGTTTCATGATGTCCCGCAGTATTTCCAGATCCATGTTTATTCACCCTCCGGTAAAATTCGATATAGCTGATGCTTCTCGATATATTCCATTACCTGATCCGGCAGGTAATAATGAATCGTCTTATTTTGTGCCACTCTTTCACGGATATCCGCAGAGGAGATCTGCATCGTTGGCATCTTGACAAGTTGAATATCAGCATTGTAGTGTTCTTTCAAATCTGCTGCACAATGAGCCAGCTTCTCCAAGTCTACCTGATCTCTGGCCGCCGCCACAACCGTACAATGATCGAACACAATCTGCGGCTGGTACCATTGATGCATCATTAGTAAAGAATCTGCTCCTACAATAAAATAATATCGGACGTCGGGATTCTCTTTCGTCAATAGTGACAAAGTATCAGCCGTATAGGTATATCCGTCACGCTTCAATTCTACTGTAGATATGGAAAAATGCGGATTTCCCTGAATCGCCAATAAAATCATATCCACTCTCTGCTGATCCGTGACCATTTGCGGCTTTACCTTATGGGGTGGATTTTTTGAGGGCATAAAGAGTACTTCCTCCAGGCCGATCTGCTCGTAAGCATTCTCCGCCAGAAATAAATGCCCGTTATGAATGGGATTAAAGGTTCCTCCCATAATTCCGATTTTCTTCATCTGTCCACAAACCTCCACATGGCCACGACAGGCCAGGATAGCATCAATCATTCCATTTCTTAATAAAGATCACACATATAGATTTCATTATTTCTGTCTGTATTTGGATCTCTATATTTAGATTTCCTTCGTCTTGGATTTCTTTTCAACCGGGAGGACAATTTTCTTCTTGTCCTTCGATTCTCTATAGAGAACGATCTTCTTGCCAATCACCTGAACCACCTCAGAATGGGTACGCTCTGATAAGATCTGTGCCATCTCCTTCGGGTCATCCGAGCAATTCTTCAACACACTGATTTTAATCAATTCCCGTGCTTCCAGTGCTTCCGAGACACCTTGGGTAATCTCGGGTGTTAAAGCAGATTTACCAATCTGGTAGATCGGTTCTATTGTCATTGCTAAGCCTTTTAAATAAGCTCTTTGCTTTGTTGTCATCTGTATACTCCTTTCAAATGTAACTACTATGAACTTTTCGGTTACGATTTATTTGTAATAATCAAAGCTTAATCCATACATCCTTACCGTATCGCCTTCTGAAATTCCAAGCTCTTCGAGCTTCTCTAAGATACCATTTTCCTTCAGGAACTTCTGGAAGAACTCAAAGCCCTTCTCAGAATCCAGGTTCGTATAGCCAAGCATTCTCTCAATACGTGGTCCTTCCACGGCATATAGGCGCTCATCTTCCTTCCACACATCGAAGGGTAAACTAGAGTTTGCCATATCCTCCGGGAAGTATTCCTTCTCGAATACAATCGGCGTACTGTCGAGCTGATCAAGCATTCCTTTGACATGATATAATAGCTCTTTCATTCCCTTACCGCTTACCGCGGAGATCGCAAACACCGGAATGCCCTGTGGCTCATATTTATCATGAATTTTCTTGATGATCTCTTCTGCATCCTCTTCGAGCATGGCATCCGTCTTATTTGCAGCGATCACCTGAGGACGCTTTGCCAGTTCGGGATTATATGCAACTAATTCTGCATTAATCATCTCAATATCTTCAATCGGGTCTCTGCCTTCGGTAGAAGCAGCATCAACGAGATGAATGATAACCTTAGTTCGCTCAATATGTCTTAAGAATTCATGTCCGAGTCCTAAGCCTTCCGAAGCGCCTTCAATTAACCCAGGAATATCTGCGATGACAAAACCGCCGCCTTCCAGATCAACTACGCCAAGATTCGGGCTTAAGGTTGTAAAATGATAGTTACCGATCTTCGGCCTAGCATTGGTTACACGAGATAACAAAGTTGATTTTCCTACGTTCGGAAAACCTACCAGACCAACATCAGCAATTACCTTAAGTTCCAGCAAGACATCCATTTCCTGAGCCTTTTGTCCAGGCTGTGCATACTTTGGAACCTGCATGGTAGGTGTTGCATAATGTTGATTTCCCTTACCACCACGGCCTCCTCGAAGAATCACTTCGCGATTGTGTCCATGGGACATATCTGCTACTACTTTCCCTGACTCTTTCTCCTTAATTACAGTACCTGCCGGTACTTTAACAATCAAATCGCTGCCGTCCTTACCATGGCAACGCTTCTTCATGCCATTTTCGCCGTCTTCGGCACTGTATTTCCTTACATATCGAAAATCAGTCAAGGTATTTAAGCCTTCATCCACTTCAAAGATCAAGTCTCCGCCTCTTCCGCCATCACCACCATCGGGACCGCCGGCCGGAACAAAGATCTCCTTACGAAAGCTAACATGTCCATCTCCGCCTTTTCCAGACTTGATATGAATCTCCGCTCTGTCTGCAAACATTTTATCACCTGTTCAACGCTGTTTACAATTACTTATCATAGGAGCCATTACAACTTCCGGCTAGTGCAAAATCTGCATCTTAGCGATAATCATGAATAAACGCGTTGTCCTCTCTATTTAAAACTATAACCATATTGTTTCCAAAATCTATCATGCTTATTATAATCAAAAAATCTGCGAAAAACAAGCTTTATCCCAGATGACAACGTTATCTTTGTCTCCGATAATCATTATTTCTCGATTTTAAAATTATAATTTATTGAATCGGTTGATCAGCATCAGAACTTCTTTTACGATTGCACCATATAAAACATAATCCGGATGATCGATCAATCTAAAGTATAAGCTCTGCAGAAATGTATGAATATTAAAGGCCATCACTTGATCTTCCTGATATATTCCCGACTTCTCTATCATTGCAAAACCACGGATCCAAGCTTCTACTTGTTCATCCGATATCACTTTTCTCTCAAGAACTGCCTTCACTGCGGTAATCATTCGTTCCTCTTCAAAGTGTATATATCCATAGTGGCTGATATTTACTTTCTTATAAATAGAATTAAGGATTTGCAATAGCTCTTCCCGTCCAAGTTCTTCACATCTCGCCAGTTCATCGAGTGCATCTGCACCATGAGCTGCTCCATGTGCCCAACCTTTCCCGTCGATATAGCCTCTGACGTCCAGGTCTTCATTATAAAATCCAAGAACCTTACTTAAAACATCCTGAAGTTCTTCCTTCGCGAGGAAGTGATCCATTCGATGTTTATATATAATTAATGCAACCACCAGCACGGAGAAGGTCCTGCAGAATACTGTGTCATTGCTTTCACCCATCCCCTGATATAGGTGCTTTTCATCCGTTGCTACGTTAAGTAATTTCTTAATCTCATCATTGGATAAGATCCCATCGATGATCCACTTCGACAGGTTCGATAGTATCAAATCATCCCGAAGTTCGTCATCCGTATCTCCGATATAATCCATCATCTCCATTGATAATTCAAATGGCATTAAGCCCTGTGGTACCGAATAATTGTCTTCTCTAATCGCTAGTAATATTTCTTTCAGCTTCTCTTTTCCCATAAACACCCTCCCACAATATCCGCTACTCCGATTTAACCATATAATGCC
>JAGFXQ010000282.1 GCA_017861355.1 Bacillota bacterium | reverse complement strand
TATATCCTATACACTATAGTTCGGATTAAATCTATTTTGAATAAATTTAACGAATTAGGTAACAGCACCATAGAGGATGAGTTATTACCTGCTACTTCCGCCAGTGAACAGACCTTAATGCTGGAGCTGACCAAATTTAATGAGATGATCTATACTGCCTATCAGGAAATGGCGCCTCATCGTATCTGCGCCTACATCTATGATCTGGCAAATGCTTTTAATACGTTTTACCATAACACCAAAATTATTACCGAGGAAGATAAGAGCAAACAGTCCTCTTGGATTGTGTTAATTACTTTGGTTCAGGATGTATTACTAACCTGTATTGATTTACTTGGCTTTGAAGCACCGGAACGCATGTAAGGAACAAGTGATACTACAGACAGAGGTGGACGTATGTTAGTAAAACGAGCGGCAGAGATTAAACTGTTGGAGGAGCAATATGCTTCTTTAGGAAATAATCTGGTAATCCTATATGGGAGAAACGGAATGGGAAAGACGACCCTGATTACCGAATTTCTTCAAGGGAAGACGAAATCCGTTTATTACGAGGGAATGGAGTGTGAAGATCGACTTCAGCTCCTTCTCCTGAATGATCGGTTAGGGGGAATAGAATGGTCAGGACCGGAGAAAGAAAAACGAATCCTGGTTCTGGACGAGTTCCATTTCATCATTAAGAGCGGAGAAGAGATCCTTAAGGTACTGCAGCTGTTGGATGATCCTGATCGGCCTGTAATGATTGTTCTCTGCAGTTCTTCCATACGCTGGGTAGAAAATGAGATGTTGGAACGTCTCGAAGGTTATGCTTCCCATATTACTGCCTACATGAAACTGAAGGATTTTACTTTTGTTGATTTCGTGAATCGCTTTCCGAATTCTTCTGTGGAAACCTGTATTTATATCAACTCTATTCTCGGAGGAATTCCGCAATATTTGAATGAATGGCGGGAGGAACGAACGGTAAGAGAAAATATCACACATATATTATTGAATAAAAACAGCGGGCTGATCAATGCACCCCAGCAGTTTCTTAAGCTGGAGCTTCGAGAGCCGGCTGTTTATAATACTATTCTTTATTATCTGGCACAAGGGAATCGTAAGTTGAATGATCTCCATGCTAGAACTGGGTTTTCCCGTGCGAAGATAAGTGTATATCTTAAAAACCTAATACAATTGGATATCGTTGAAAAATTGGTTCCCCTTGGAGAGGAAGGACGGGAAAATGCGAAGAAAGGTTTATACCGGATTAAGGACAACTTCCTGAGCTTTTGGTTTTGCTTTGTCTTCCCGAATATATCCGATTTAATGCTTGGTCAGGCGGATCTGGTATATGATCAGAAGATCGCTCCGTTTTTGGATGATTATCTGAGAGAATACTTTGCTGATGTATGTTCCGAGTTCTTAAAGCTTATGAATCTTCAAAAACGTTTATCCACAAACTTCTTGTGGTGGGATCGTTGGTATGGAAAGAATGGAACCCTGGATATCCTGGCAAAGGGTGAGAACAAGAAGACTCTGGTGGGAAAGTGCATATGGAGTGACGAAGCAGCTTCGTATCAGGATTATCTCAATATGCTTGCACTTGCAGAGGAGGCCAAGGTAAGTCCGGATTATTGCTATCTGTTCTCTAAGAAAGGCTTTTCAGAAGAACTTCGGCAAATGACCGAGGGCAAACAAGAAATTAATTTGATCGGTTTGGCTGATTTATAGAATGCTGCCGTTGGCGGCAGGATGGAGGTATGTATGTATCGTTACGTATCAAAGTTGGTAATCTATAAGAATTTGGATCAGGATAGTCTTCTTATTCGGATGTCTGAGATTATTAAAGAATTTGATAGCAGTTTGGTAAATCACAGCCTGACTGTGTTTGAGAAAGAGAAAATCACTTCGGAGATTTATACTCTGATGAACCAGTTGCTGCAGCTGGCAACGGATTATGGTTTTAATACGAACCTATGGCATAATTATCTGGCATATCTGCTGGTGACAACGGAGAACCCGTTCAGTATGACCTGCGAGAAGACCGGCGCGAAGGATGGCACGGTGAACTTATTTGCGAAGGGAGATTTCAAAATCTTCAAATCGTTATTCGATTATGATTTTGCTCCGCTGGAACAGGAGCTTGGTATTAATTGCTTTACTGTCATCTCAAGTTATCAGGCGATTGAGAAGAGCGGAAACCGATATAATAAGAGTGTCAGTGAGAAGGTTCAGCTTCTTAGCCGACAGATTGAGCAGTCACAGAATGAGGACGAAGTGTTTACGCATGTAACCGATTTTTACCGGGATTATGGAGTTGGTATGTTCGGTCTCAACAAAGCATTTCGAATAAAGAGGGATCAGGGAACGCTTAACCTGGTGCCGATCACCAATACCCAAGAAGTCATATTATCTGATCTGGTTGGTTATGAGATCCAGAAACAGAAGCTGGTAGATAATACAAGAGCATTTATCGAAGGAAGAAAATCTAATAATGTGCTTCTCTTTGGCGATAGCGGCACAGGAAAATCGACCTCCGTGAAGGCAATCTTGAATGAATATTATTCGGAAGGACTTCGAATGATCGAGATTTATAAGCATCAGTTTGAGGATCTATCCGCAGTGATTGCAATGGTGAAAAATCGGAATTACAAATTTGTTATTTATATGGATGATTTGTCCTTTGAGGAATTTGAGATAGAATATAAATATTTAAAAGCAGTGATTGAAGGCGGACTTGAGACAAAGCCGGATAATGTACTGATCTATGCAACCTCGAACCGGAGACATCTGATCCGGGAGACCTGGAATGATCGCTCGGATATGGAAGCGAACGAGGAGCTGCACCGCTCAGATACAATGCAGGAGAAGTTGTCCTTGGTAGCGCGTTTTGGTATTACCATTAATTTCTCGGCGCCGAACAAGAAGGAATTCCAGACTATTGTGCAAGAGCTTGCAAGACGTCAGGAGAGTATTCACCTGACTGCAGAGGAGCTGTCTCTGGAAGCAAATAAATGGGAGCTTTCCCATGGTGGTATGTCCGGACGCACTGCGCAACAATTTATAAATTATCTGGCCGGTAAACCGGTAACAGAATAAATTGATTGATTTAATGACGATATGTAAAATTTCAATAATCCTATAGTTACCTTGGAAGGGGGACATGTAATGGATAAATATAAAATTTTGGTAAAAGGTATCGTACAATATGAGGACAAATATCTGGTGGTACGCAGATGGTTCGATGACCGTATGCTGGAACCTTATCAGTGGGGCTTCATCGATGGTGCAATCGACTTCAAAGAACCACCGGATAAGGCAGTGCTTCGATGCATCAATGAGCAGACCGGTTTGTCGGCAACCATGGAGCGCATCTTATATACCTGGACATTTACGACCGGTGATATCTTTAACATTGGGATCAGTTATCTATGCAGAGTGACTTTCGATGAAGTATTATTATCGGAGGAGCTTACCGATGCACATTGGGCTGCAAAGGAAGAGCTGGAGAGCTACATCGATCGAAGAGTTCTGAATGATATCGAAGAAGCGGAATTATAGTACTGTATTTAGAGTCATGTGAGTTGCAAGAGCTTCTCTTAGCTAGAACAAGGATAAAAGGAGAAATGAATGCTTACATTTATTAAAAATGGTTATGTGATTGATCCTGCCTCTAATATCGAAGGATTCTATGATGTATTAATCGATGGAGATTTGATCAGTAAGGTAGAAGAAAAACTGTCCGAAGAAGCATTATTACAGTTGGCGAAGGATTTAAAGACGCAGCTGAAGGTGATTGATGCATCGAATCAATATGTGATGCCGGGGTTTATTGACCTGCATGTGCATCTGAGGGAACCGGGTTTTGAGTATAAGGAGACCATAGCGACAGGAGCAATGGCTGCTGCGGCCGGAGGTTATACTTCAATCTGTCCGATGCCGAACACAAAGCCGGTAACCGACAGCGCAGAGATGGTAAAACTGATCTTAGAGAAGGCTACTCGGGAAGCAGTTGTGAATATCCTGCCGGTGGGTGCAGTTACCTTAGGACAGATCGGCAGTGAGCTAGTGGATATCAAAGCCTTGAAGACAGCCGGCGCGGTTGCACTGAGTGAAGATGGCAAGTCTGTGATGGATACGGCTCTATACATGGAGGCGATGCGCCAGGCTGCACATTATCAGGTGCCGATATTTGCTCATTGTGAAGACAAGCAGCTTGTAGGCAGAGGAGTAATTAACGCAGGAAAGAAAGCAACACAGCTTGGATTATCCGGGATCAGTAACGCAGTGGAAGACATCATAACGGCAAGAGATATTCTAATGGCAAAGGAGAGTGGTGCGCAGCTGCACCTATGCCACATCTCAACAAGAGATAGTGCCGGGATGTTGGCTTTGGCAAAGCAGGCAGGCTTGCCCGTGACAGGAGAGGTCTGTCCCCATCATTTCACCTTATCTGAGGATGATATCACATCCGATGATGCAGATTATAAGATGAATCCCCCGCTTCGAAAGCCGGAGGATGTAGAGGCATTAAAACAAGCACTTAAAAATGGTGTGATTGATGTTATTTCTACCGATCATGCACCGCATTCAGCTGAAGAGAAAGCAAAGTCCATGTCGGAAGCACCCTTTGGAATCGTTGGATCTGAGACAGCGTTTGCACTTGTGATGACGGAATTAGTAGAAAAGGGTTATCTGACGCCTGTGCAGATGGTGGAGAAAATGAGTGTGAATCCGGCAAAGGTTCTGGGCATTGACCGTGGCTGTATCGGTGTGGGAAAAGTCGCAGATCTGGTGATCGCTGATCCAAAGGAAGAATATACAATCGATAAGAACAGCTTTTATTCCAAGGGAAAGAATACTCCATTC
>JAGFXQ010000281.1 GCA_017861355.1 Bacillota bacterium | reverse complement strand
CCAATACATAAGAAGCATTTTTCCATATTCCGGCTTTCTTATCGTTACTCCTATTTCTCGTACTCTTCCCTATATACTTTTCAGTATCTTTCTTGTATGTATACTTATTCGTTGAATCCTTACCTATATTCTTCTTGATATCCTTACTTTTATCGATCTCGTACTTCATATTCTCATTCCTCCGAGTAACTTTTGTCCACAAACACCAAAAAATAGGTGTTTTCTATTAGTAACAAATTCCATGTTCGGCTCTATATCAGAATTAAATCATGAATTCTTGTCAAATAAGAGGCATTTTTCATCAATCTTTATCGAACCAATAATCCTCTTAACCTATAGTCAAGACTTATTCTGATAATTTATTCTGATCGCACAATCTTATGGTCTGCCTTCAAAGCTATTCTCTGTCTACTATCTCTGTGTATCCGCCCTCAGAATATCAAAAACATTATAGATATCTATAATACCATAACCCCAATCCCGATTGGGATAGGTCTGTGTAGGCACCCGGTTCGCTCCACGAATCAGGAACTTCTTAACCTCCACTGAGTCTATCCCCGGATAGTTCTTTCTGACGATCCCCCACTCAAGTATAATAGCCGTAATTCCTGCAGTGTGTGCGGCTGCAGCTCCGGTGCCGGTGATCTGTGTAAACTTTTGATCCAGGGTCGGCGCCTGAATATTAACACCCGGTGCTGCCAACTCCGGCTTAATTGTATTAATCCTGCTATATCCCCTGCTTGCTCTCTGATACAGATTATTATTGGCCGGATTATACGCTGTTACTGTTATCGGCACAATAGAATTCCCAGGAGATGTTATTGTCGTGTAAGGATCTGACTGAATGAAATACGTATTCTCCGACACAAAACCATTCATCGGAAGCCAGATATGAAAGCTCCCTTCCAGGTTACCTCTGGTATATACCTGCAGCCTCCATATCCCTGCTGTAGGAGTAACAAATCTCATAAGAATCAATTGATCTCCCGTTGAAGATTCTACCATTTTATAATCCACAAAGATCCTTGTCTTCTCAAATACAAAATTGATCTCTCGATTCACACTGAGACCTTCTGTAATTCGTGGGATATATTCACCAGCCGGTGACAAGATATCAACGGAATAGGTATTCGGTGCTTCTCCCCATAGCTCCATGGTAAAACCCGTTTCATTATCGCCTACATTTAACTCGACGGTGCTGTACCCGATCTGAGCATCCACTCGGCTGAAAAAATGCCTTCGCATATTTCCTTCATTCCCTCCAGCTATACTGATTGCTACCCCCGGAAAATCCCCTCCTACCGACAACAAAGAACTCAGTGCTCCTCTCCCATCATGAGACCCTTGGGAAGAGCCTAAACCAATACATAAAGCAAGTGGTTTCTGAAGTCTTCTGGCAACCTCAATAACATACTGAAGTCCCCACATAATATCATTTTCCTGATAAGCTGGAACCCCCTCGGGTATCAAGAAGAAATCGCGATATATCTGCTTTATTGTCTTCAGTTTCACGACAACCAAGTCCGAATCAGGCACGACACCGCTGAAATCACTTCCTTGAATCTCGGAGCCGGCTGCGATTCCTGCCAGCATGGTACCATGCCCATTCTCATCCACACTTGGAACAACAGAATGAGGGTCGTTATTACTAAGCGCTTCATTAATCGCATCGGACAGATACTCGGTCCCATACTGAGAATTAACTGGAAACTGGTCACTTTCGATCGTTTGATCCCAGAGTGCAGCAATCTTAGTTGTTCCGTCACTGTGTAGAAATACCGGGTTTGTATAATCTATTCCGGTATCAATCATTCCTACTAATACCCCACTGCCTCTTAGATTGAAGACCGGTGTGCGCCTTAATCGTACGACGCCTGATGCTTCCAGACTCAACGTGCTGTTCAGTCCGAAGACGGACGGAAGGACAGAATAACCGAATTGACTGATGGTCCGTCCTGTCAATTGTGCAACCGGTACATAAACGATTGCAAAACGGTCATTCATTATTTGAACCGTACTATTCGGAAATTGTTCCAATATTTTGGGATTCTTACTTCCTTCTATAATAAAATCCGCATATTCATTGCTCGTAATTCGTTGTCTTTCTTCTGCTGTCATTCACTATCCACCTCCTCTTCGCAGCCTTCTAGCAAAATCAGGATATTATTTGCTTTTATCCTGCTAAGTAGGGGTTCGTAGTGAATCGAATATATTATAAACATCCAGTATCCCATACCCCCAATCACGATTGGGATATCGGATATCAAGTTCCCTTCTGGCGCCGCGTATCATGAATATCTTCATATCCAGCGTATTGATATTCGGCTGATTTCCACGAACGATAGCCCACTCCAGAAGCATAGCCGCAACCCCGGTAGTGTGTGCTGCGCTGGCACTGGTCCCGCTTACCGAGACGAAGCTCTGACCAGGAGCCGGCGCCAGTATATTGACTCCAGGTGCTGCTATCTCCGGTTTGATGTCTCCGGTTCTGGTAAATCCGCGACTCGCATTCAGATACAGGCTGTCATCCTCGTTATTATAGGCTGTTACTGTAATCGGTGCTCTCGCATTCCCCAGAGACAGTATCGTGGTATATGGATCCGATCGAACGAAATATGTATTATCGGAAATAAATCCTTCCATCGGAAGCCATATATGAAAGCCAGTTGCTAAGGACCCTCTTCCATATACAGTAAAACGCCATATTCCTGTACTCGGATTACGAAAACGTACCAGAATCAATTGGTCACCACTCTGGGATTCGATGATCTGATAATCAACAAAGATCTCGGTCTGCTCAAAGATAAAGGAGATATCCCGATTTTCGTCCAGACGCGGTATGATCTGCGGAACATACTCTCCTGAGGGGGTCTGAATATCAATAGAATATAAGCCAGGTGAATTCCCCCAAATCTCCATCGAGAATCCTGGTTCATTCTCACCGACAAATAGTTCAACGGTATCTTTTCCGGTATCTGCATTAATGGTGCCATAATAATGCCTTCTGGCATTCCCTTCATTACCGGCGGCTACAATAATGCTAAACCCGATATTTTCTGCTTGAAGTGACAGATAACTACTCAAGGTCCCTCGTCCGTCATGGGCTCCCTGCGAGGTCCCTAAGGCAAGGCAGATCGCCATGGGGCGATTTAATTTGATAGCAGTCTTCATGACATAATCGATTGCAAACAGAATATCATTTTCCTGATAACATGGCACATTCTCCGGTACGAAGAAGAACTGCCTGAGGTATGTTTTGGCCTGCTTCAACTTCACCACGACAAGCTCGGCATCCGGTGCCACTCCGTAGAAGGCACTATCCGGTACCTCATTTCCTGCCGAGATCCCCGCCACCATCGTCCCGTGTCCTATCTCATCCGTCGTCGGCACAACCTCAAGCGGCGTTGTGCTTTGTAAAGCTTCATTTATCTGTTCCCTAGTATATTCTGTACCATAGAAGGTTCCCTCCGGATAATTATCACTGGAGATCGTCTGATCCCAGATCGCAGCAATTTTGGTGGTTTTGTCTTCTCTTTGAAAAATAGGGTTGAGATAATCAATCCCCGAATCTATAATGCCAATCAGAACGCCCTTCCCTCGCAGATTGAAATTTGGTATATTACGGATTCTGAGAATACCGGATGCCTCTAGGCTTGCCTGACTAATCAATCCATAGAGGGAAGGCATAACGGAATAGCCTAAGCTTACGACGGTATTAACGGTAACCTGGGAAATCGGCACATGAACTACTGCATCAAAGAAATTGATAATTTGTATCGTACCATTTTGGAATTGATTTAATACATTCTGATCCCCGCTATAGGCAATTAATAGATCTGCATAATCCTGACTTGTGATTCGCTCCCGATCTTGTGTTGTCATACTTTCCACCTCATCTCTATCGCAATCACATCCCCACCGGAGCTTCTGTCGAATCTGCAATGAAGAAGGATTCCAGTATAGAAGATAATATTTCACATTATAATTATATAGGCGTTGTAGGAAATATATTAATAATATCTGTCTATTCATAAGAGTCTACTCTGCAGGCTCTCGATAATTTGTACGCAAAAAAAGAGTAGTTGTAACCCAAAGGATACAAATACTCTCTAATTCATATTCTGATTTAATTGATTTATGCTAACTTGGATTTAGCAACCTCAGCTAATGCAGTGAAGCCAGCAGCATCATTGATTGCCATGTCTGCAAGCATCTTTCTGTTGATATCAACGTTAGCTACTTTTAAGCCGTGCATTAACTTGCTGTAGGATAAGCCATTCATTCTTGCAGCAGCGTTAATTCTTGCAATCCATAACTGTCTGAACTGTCTCTTTCTTTCTTTTCTACCAGCGAAAGAAGAGGTTAATGCTCTCATAACTGACTGTTTAGCTACTCTATACTGCTTGGATCTGGATCCTCTGAAGCCCTTAGCCAGCTTTAATACTCTATTGTGTCTTTTCTTAGCGTTAAGTCCGCCTTTAATTCTTGCCATGTTCTATTCCTCCTTATCACCAATCTCTACAGATATGGTAAGATTTTCTTCATGTTTTTGATATTTGTTGAATCTGTCATAGCTGCTTTTCTAAGATTTCTCTTTCTCTTAGCGGACTTCTTTGTTAAGATATGGCTCTTATAAGCTTTCATTCTTTTTAATTTTCCGGTTCCTGTGAGAGAGAAGCGCTTTGCTGCTGCTCTGCTTGTCTTTAACTTGGGCATGGTAGTTCCTCCTTAATAGTTAGTACAGCCGAAGGTTACAGATAAATGATCTGCTTCCTTCTATGGACTGTTTTAAATTTAGTATTTTAACGTTTTTCTGTTAAGAACATAATCATATTTCGTCCTTCAAGCTTGGCAGCCTTCTCAACTACTGCGATATCCTCGAGTCTCTTGAAAAAATCATCCAAGATTACTTTAGAGGATGATGTATGAGCCATTTCACGACCACGAAAACGTAATGCAACCTTCACTTTATCACCGTGAGTAAGAAACTTACGTGCTTGGTTCGCCTTAGTGAGCAAATCATTCTCATCGATATTCGGTGATAAACGAATCTCTTTCACCTCGGTTACCTTTTGTTTCTTCTTGGCTTCTTTTTCTTTTCTTGCCAGCTCATACTTGTATTTGCCGTAATCGATAATCTTACAAACCGGTGGTTTTGCTGTCGGAGCAATTTTGACTAGGTCAAGATTAACATCCTTTGCAAGCTTCATTGCATCTTTGGCAGACATGATTCCTAACTGCTCACCGTCTTCACCAATCAATCGAACTTCTTTGTCTCTGATCTGTTCATTAATCATTAAATCGCTAATAGTACTGCACCTCCATAGGTTATAAGTCAACTGTTACTGGTTTC
>JAGFXQ010000070.1 GCA_017861355.1 Bacillota bacterium | reverse complement strand
AATGCAAGACAACACATCTTATCCTTACATGCGAAGAAAAAGCCTCTCGCAGATGATGTTAGCCTCGAGAGTCTGGCAAAGTCCACCGTCTACTTCAGCGGAGCTATGCTGGAGAATCTATTAAATGAAGCGGCAATCAATGCAGCAAACGATAAGGACTCGGTCATTCGCAAGGATCATATTGATCGCGCCTTCTATACCGTAATTGCGGGAGCCCCCAAGCAGGATCGCAGTTATATCACCGACCTGGACCGAAGAATCACTGCTTATCATGAGGCTGGTCATGCACTGACAACCACTCTCCTTCTTCCAGAGCATTTTATCTCCAAGGTTACCATAATACCCAGTGTCCGTGGTGCCGGCGGTTTTAATCTGAGTATCCCCAAGGATACCATGTTCCAGAACAAGCGCCAGTTGAAAGCAAATATTCAGGTTCTCCTGGCAGGACGAATTGCAGAAGAGATCATTTTTGGCAGGGATGAAGTCACCACCGGAGCAAGTAATGATATTCAGAAAGCCTCCCAATTAATTCTGGATTACATCAACAAATTTGGAATGGATGAAGAAATGGGAATGTTCAGTATGGATATCTTCGAGAATAGTCACGACACTCAGATCGTTACGAAATGCAGAGAATATATGAACCTTCTTTATGACGAGACACGAACTCTGATTAAGAATAATCAATCAAGATTGGAAGACATCACCGCAGAATTATTGGAGAAGGAAGCCCTCGGTCAGGAGGACATCTCACGTATCTGCGCCTAAAGAAAACAGGGGTATGACATCAATATTCAGAAAAATAGCGTGAGAATTCTCACGCTATTTTTGTATATAAATTGTGATTAACATAGAATGCTAATGCGACGCCGCATTTTTGTTTTTACAGTATGAATCGTTGCCATTCGCTTTATTCTTTAATCTCAAAGTACTTCCATAATTTATTATCCTTATCCAACGCATCATTATAGCCCACCTCTTTATATTCCTGAATTAACGGCGTATAAGGGGTGATTGCGGAATAGGGATAGCATTCCTGATCTTTCGTTATGTAGAAATGTGCATTCATGACCGGTAGTTCTTGATGAAGCTGCAACAAATAATTATTATACGCTGTTCCCGGAAGACCAGCCGTCTTCAGAAGATAAGAGGACAAATAGTTGGCGCTGATCTTATCCACATCATCCTCGTTAATATCGTAATTAGCCCACAATATAAACGGTACCATATATCTTCGTTGGTTAATTTCCGTCGATTCGCTTTCAATCTGATTCTGAAAGTCGGAATACACCACCGGTTGATGATCACCGAACATCAGAATAATCGTGGGTTCCTTCTGCTTGGAGAAATAATCAACCAGTTCTTCAAAGGCTTGATCCGACTTTCGTAAGAGGCTCAGATATTGTTCTACCTTCGGATATCTGGGAAGCTCGGTGAGCCTTACAGAATTCTCCTCATCGAACAGTTGCTCACCGGAGTAGCCCCCATGGTTTTGCATCGTTACATTGAAGATGAACAGTGGTTTGTCTCCCTTGGTCTCATATTGTTCTATGATCTTTTTATAGCTTTCACGGTCGCTGATAAAGGAACGGATCAATTCCGGATTCTTAAAATCCTTCTTCGACAAAAACTCATCGAATCCGAGAAGAGGATATACCAGATCACGTTTATATCCGCTTGGTTCATAAGGATGGATCGCAATATTATAATAGCCCTGCGCCTTCAGGGTAGCTGCCAGAGAATCAGTGGATTCGGTAACAAATTGCTGATATGGAACACTGTTCTGTGGCATTACTGCCATACTGTTGCCAGTCAAAAATTCATATTCTGTATCACTGGTTGCTCCGCCGAAGACAGAGGAAAACATAATTCCTTTGGTTGAATTCTCATCTAATGAATTGATAAAAGGAAGGTAACTTTTATTCGACTTATAATCTCCCACCATACTCAGGTCAGAAAATGCTTCATTCATAATCGCTATGATATTGGGTTTTGTCTGTGCCTCGGTTGCTAAGCTCTTGTTCTCTTCCGCTTTGGACAATGCTATATCTACTGCATCAACTGAATAGCCTTCCGGTGGTTCAGTCTCCATCGCCTCCACATTTGCCACAAAACCAAACGCAGTTCCATATGCACAATAGGTATATTTCGGAGCGAAGAAATCGATCACCCGTATCTTTGTCTCGATCAAATCAGTACGAAAAAACATCAAAAAAATTACCGTAGCTGTAGCAGAATAGGCGGCGAAACCTAAGATACGATTGAGGACAGAGAACTTAACTTGTCCATTACCCAGTTTAACACCAACCACGAATATCGCATACATCATCAGGGTCGCCAGAATAAAGCCCAAGGTAAAGCTGACCTGATAGTTGGAGGCAACACTCACTCCGGTCTGCCAAGCCAATAAATCACTGGGTATGATTGGATTACCCCGAAACAGATAAACCAGATAATTGATCATACCCACCAGATAAATCAACGCATTCGATAGCAAAATCGTAAGCCTGCTATTTCTCAGCAGTGCATAAAGTAAGAATATGATTATGTAATACCAGACAATATTATAAAAGCTATACTTCTGGAACATCTCTTTATTATAATTACTTACCATAACCTCTATCATCACAAAGGCTATGGCTGGCTGAAGTAAAAGCAATATTCCTCGGAACCATCTTCCATAACGATCGATAAACTCTCTTCCCGTCGTAGTCTCCGTCATATAGAGGAAAGTTAGTACAATCCATATCGCAATGATTCCAGCCATACCAAGAGCAGGCATATCTTCTTTCCTATGCAAGGTATAATGTATCATTACATAGACAAAGTAAACCGACAGCAGATAAATCGGTATATTCTTCTTGCTTTTCCAATTAATCGCAACCTTAAATTTATTATTCACAATAGCTCCTATGTACCTTTCTAAGCATATATTTTGTTGAAATATCCCTAATTATAACTTCAAATATATAGAATATAACCCGGAATGTCAACCCAGTAAATACATCCATTTTAAGCGGATCGCATTAGTCCCTCCAGTGAATTAATATGTTTCATGTTTCACTAATAATTCTCCATAGAACTCCGGAATTCGGAACATATTTGCTCGGATAACCTTGGGTAACTGTTCCGTAGTCCAATACATATAGTGCCCCATCCGGCCCAAATCGGACGTCACACGGACGTTCAAACCCACCTTCTCCGGTAATAATCGCAGGAAATCCTGATTTATTGATAGCAAAGGTAGTAATTCCTCTAGTCGTCATATCAATTCGAGAGACCCGATGCCCAAAACCGGCAAAAGGTGTTATGTCATCACTGATGGGTATGTTCTCTACACCGTACTCTGCAATATATACGTCCCCGTAAGGTCCAAATCTCCGATTATAGTTGAAATCAAATCCCATGATACCGGAATTAGACGGAAAGTTCACATGGGGTCTCGGTGGGATATTTGGATGATTTGTCATTAGAAAATCCGGCTGAACTCCACCCTCCGGTCGGAATCTTGCAGATGTAATCGGCTCTCCACCGGCAAAATCGGGCCATCCATACCAGGTACCGGCTGTAACCTGCACAAATTCGTCAGGAGCATTCACAATCGGTCTGCTGCCCCTTTCGTCAAAACCTTGATTTGCAGTAAAAAGACGATAATTACTATCAAAGGCAATATGACTCGGATGGCGAAGACCCCACGCTACCAGCTCCATCTCCGAGCCGTCCAGGTTAGAACGAAGAATACTTCCGGAAGCTTTAACAAAGCCTTTTCTCATTTCATATTCTCGATTGAATACACCGAACGGTGAAAAAGCTCCGGTGTATACGATTTCATTCGGATTCGCCAGTATATTCGGTGAAGTAAAGTTCTGTCCGTTCAATATCACATAGCTTCCCGGTTCATCACATAGATTGGCACAATTGGGTAGCCATTGATTATCCGTTCCAACCACTCCGGAGTTTGTAACGGTCCCCTGCCCCCAGTACATCTTACCATCATTGCCAAAGGCAACATTACTACTACCGTAATCTCCATTTCCGAGCAATCCACCGATTAATTCCTGAACTGATCGATCTGCCTTAATCACTGAGATGTGACATTTGTGAGAGACATAGATCTCATCGTCTGTACTATTTAATCCTGTGATTGGAGATATAAAGCCTGAGGCTATGAATTCTGCTTTCTGATCTCTAATTCTAAGTACCTGATTTTTACCGGTAGTGAGCTCGGTTTCCGCGATATATAGCTCACCAGTCTGGGTAAAAGTCATACAGCTTGGTTCATTCAGTCCACTCATATATACTTCAATCCGATAACCCACCGGTAAAATAATATCATTCGGATTAAGATATCGCTCCTCAGTTTCGTGAACCGGAGTGTTTGTGTTAATTCGAATCATTCCCCTATCATTACAAAACATTTTTTTACTCCCAATGTGACTTACTATAGTATATTCGCACCCATATCAATTGATTTCTATCTTATGTATAAACGTATAGAATGAACGATGATATGGTCAGCCGCACATCATATACCAATCATAACAAGGTGAAATGATAAATCAGTTCACCTTGTTATGATCAGAAAAAGAGGATGAAAAGTATAACTTATCGTATTAGTTATACACCCCATCCTCTTACTTCTATGAAAAATCAGCTTACCTAAACTCATCCCTTGATAACACCGGCAGTTTATTCCCACTCCGTAAATAAGCTTCGCAGCTCTGTGATTTGTTCCTTGCTCAGTGACTGTGTTGGTGAATTCATATCACTTGTATTTCTGTTCTCTACAATCAGTACTGTTGCTGCATGATCCAGAGTATGGGTATGCCAGGTACCCTGCTTCACATTGTAGAGTTGTAAAGGTTTCATTGCAATTGCATCAACATCATGAATTGCTTCTCCCTTACCTCCGGTAAACAATGTGCAGTTCCCTTCCAGAAGGACAAATACTTCATCCGTCTCGTTGTGCTTCTGCATTGTTGCAAGATTCTGAACTTCAAGTTCCTCACAATATCTTAAGATTGCTACCCGCCAGGTCTCGAAATCAATCATTGGCAGATACCCTTCTCCCTGATAAGAGGTCACATCAATATACTCTTTTTTCATAGTCGATGCTCCTTTTCCTTTCACATATAGCTTCTGATTCTGCTTAGATTAATTCCACCAGGATTCTATGTTCTGTCTCCATGGATAATGCCTCGATATCTTGTCTGTTAATTGTACCCTGCTGCCTTGAGGACATATACTCTTTGCCATCAACTTGAATTCTTCCAAGTCTATACTCTCCATAATCCTTACCGGTTGAGTTCTCATAACAGATGATGAGTTTACGTTCCGCAAAGATGAGGGATGCTTGTGCCTGTTGATTATGGTCAAATTGCTCCTTCACCAGCTTTGGCTCAAAACTCAGATCTCCCATCTGACCCTTGATACCAAACATCTCGGTAAGTACGGTTAACAGTAACCAGCTTGCAGAACCGGTAAGATAATGATATAAGCCTCTTCCGTTATCTCCGATATATTCGGGAACGCCAGGATAGATCCTGCTCTTCGTAAAGTCACTGCAATGGCTGTACAAGGTGTTAATTGCTTTAAAGCCTTCTCTTACAAAGCCTCTTTGATACAGTGCATTCGCATACATCACAGCCATATGTGAGAATACTGCTCCATTCTCCTTATGACCATAAGCAAAACCAAACATTCTTCCCAGATCATCCTTTACCTCTTTGAAATCGGTATTGAGCTTATAGCCTCCGATTGCCTCCTCGTAAAGATAAGCGTCTGCTGCCTGTACTATCTCATCCACCTGCTCCTTTGTAGCAGTACCTGACATAATAGCAAATACCTGACCGGTCAGCATCATTCTTACACCCTGCTCAAAATCTCCTTCCACCCGTCTTCCATGATTATCATAATAACTATTGTACCAAGAGTGCCCGTCCCGGTTTGTGAGCCATTCGGTAGTTCTGATATGACTATAAATCCAGGACGCTTTATTTTTCAGATTCTCTGCCAGTTCTTCACAGGAGATCTCAATTCTCTCACCGGATAAGGTATTTCTGCAGCTGTCACAGTATTTACGAAGCAGGGTCTGCTTCTCGCTGATGTTATCATAAAGAGCCTGATGATCGGTGAACAGAAGCTCCAGCTCCTTGAAGAAGGAAAGCTTTTTAACCCCTCTTGTTTGTAAAGCAAGCACTAATTCTGCCATCTGCTCCAAATTGCTGCCGTATACACTGGTGAAAGCAACGCTCTCCCCACGATCCTTCGCCATATCCAAAGCATCATTCCAGTCTGCTCCGCGTAGACGGATATGGTTATGCTCTCCAACATCGAAGAATGCGGTCAGATGTTCGATCAGCATATGCTCCAGTATACTTCCCTCATAGTCCTTTCCACTTACCAGTCTTACATGGTTACCGTCCTCCGGCTTCCATAAGAGGTCCTTCTCTTCGCCACGTACTGCCTGCGGATCTTTAAAGTAGAAGTTCTCCTTGAGCAGAATATCCAGATCGCCGCTCTGCATGATATAGAGTCTTGTTGTCAGGAACGGCCATACTCCATGATCCATCCAGACTCTGGTAATATTATTACGGTCAGCGATGAATTCACCCTGATTCGTTCCAATGATCGTGGCATTTGTTCCATCCGTACGGACACCACCAAAATTGCTGATCAACATATCCTTCACTCCCGAAGGATTCATAATCAGCAGTGCAAGGCAATCCTGCCATAGATCACGCCAGCCGCGTCCTCCTCTTCCGTAATCATGATGAGGCAGGAAGGAACAACCATAAATTCTGCGAAGCATCGGCTGAAAATTCACCCAATGCATCCAAGCATCAAACTCCTTTGAATTCGTGTGATAGGAGATATTGATCTTCTCTTCCCAATACACTTTGGTAGCTGTAAGGCTCTCGGAGCATGCCTGATAAGTTCTAAACTTCTCGGCACAGGTCTCAAGTTCTTCCTTCGAAGAGCCATAACCCATAGCGATGATGTATGTTTTAGCTTCGCCGGGAAGTAAAGTAATCTCAGGGAAACAGATTCCGCCCAATGCTTCATAACCATTCCGGATTGACCCAGCCTGCATCGGTACCTGCTTTGTCAGGATTGCTTTGGGATATTCGAATGAACCACCTTCCCCGATAAAATCCTCAACTACCGGATAGAAACCAACCGGAGCTTTCCCTTCCTGAGTGCTTGCGAAAACGCCATAGACCACGGTATTCTTACGGTGCCCACGCTCATCAAAGGTGAGTGTCGGATTCAATACAACTCCGTATTCTGTCGTTTCAATTCTATGAAGCATGGAGGTAACATTCCGATGATCTCTGACATTATCTGCAGATCTGCCATAGAGTGGAATAGCTGTTGTTACTTCCAATGTATGTTGCTTACTGTCCTCGTTGGTTATCGTAACGAGCATAAGCTCCACGCAATCCTGGGTATAAGGAACAAAGGATATGATCTCAGACTTAATCTGATGTTCCTTCGAGCTTCTGGTTACCTTATGCCACATTACTCCTGCTTCAAGTAGTGTCTGCTCCTTCTCCTCGGTGAAAAGCTTTGCCTCCTGCATCACTGATCTTCCGGTTGCCGACCAAACCTTATTCCCATCGATCCGGCACCAGACATTCCGTGAAGATTTATTATTATGTAGGTCCTCACTGCTCACTGGAGCCAGCAGGAAGGTGTTCTGACCCATCTTACTGTCTCCTCCCAAGGTCGGTGTGATACTGCTCATTACACCGGCTTCGTTTGCAATAGGAAAATAGAGATAGCTTGTCAACTCCGGATTCTCTAATTGAAATACCCCATTTTCATCTAAGTATTGATACCCTTTCATATCCTTCTCCTTTCGTTATCCGTAAACCCGCATTTACCTCATACTGACATCTAGGTAAAGCACTACAACTCCTGAAGTTTTACGAAAAATCACTGTTTCTTCTGATAAACCCTCACATGTTCTACCTCCATGAGAAATGGTAGATCCGCTTCCACTACTACACCACCCATTGATCCTCCGACAGCAATGTTGAAGATCAGATAGAATGGCTGGTCAAAAGGCCAGGACTTCTCCGATTGATCTTCTATATCCTCGCTTTTATTAAAGCGGCAGGCGCTTACTCCATCTACATAGAACTCCACATAATCAGGCGTCCATTCCATATGATAATCGTGATAATCGTCACTTACTCCGGGGAATTCCTTGAATACCGTGTATCTCTCAGATTCCTTCCTTGTGTGATTGTGTTTATCGCTATGCAGGCTGAAGAACATCTGATCCTGATTCTTACCTGCATGTTCGATGATATCGATCTCACCGCAGAGTGGCCAGGGTGTTCCTGTCTTAATTGCATCGGACAGCATCCATACTGCCGGCCAGGATCCAAAACCCTTTGGCAGCTTCACACGGAATTCGAATAATCCATATTGCCAGGATTGCCTGTGATAAGTAGTCAATCGGGTCGAGGTATATTCCCTCTCCCCATCTTGTTCTTTCCTTGCGGTAATCGTTAGCCTGCCATCCTTCACATATACATTGTCCGGGCGGTCGGTATATGCCTGCAACTCCCGGTTTGCCCACTGATGGTTACCCAGATCATAATTCCACTTCTCCGACGTAGGAAGTCCTTCATAATCGAATTCATCACTCCACACCAGATGGTAGTCGTTCTTCAAATTGTCCATACCTTGCAACTCTCCTTAAACCCTTAATAATCACAAAACTAAGAAATGAATATTGTTTATACCTTTGTATTGCTATGATTCAAATAGTATTAGCGTGTCAAAAGTCAACAAAATACCGTGCTATGAATATCTACGCATATGTATTCAGATGGCGCAGACCGGCCGATTGCGGATGCTCTATTCCGCATGAGGGAAAGGCAAGTCCAGATACATACATATGCGTAGATATTCATTACATATCATTTATCAGACTTTTGACACTCGAACCCTATCTGTAATTAATCATGAATCCAATCCGTTAGAGGAGCCACCTTACATATCTTCCTGTCATAGGTAAAAAGTCCATTTACCTCATCCTCTACATCGGACAGCTGAGTATAAACCACTGCAGACAATCCCTTCACATAAAGCTTCTTCAGCTCCTCCCTATAGAGCTTCTGATAAGCCTGATTCAGATCCTGCTCCGTCAGAAATATCTTATATCCATACACCTTCCAGGAATAAGAATGTTCTTGTTGATAAAATGCATAACCTCCGATCTCCGAGAAGATCACGGCTCTCTTCTTATACTTGACTGTGAGCGGATGAAAATAATTGTGAATGCTTTCAAAGTCTCCAATTCCCTGATCAAACCATCCACTGGCATGATCAATGAGTCTTGTGGAATCCAGTTCCTTAATCTGTGTATAAGCTTCCTTTGCATCAAACTGCCCCCATCCCTCATTAAATGGGACCCATACAACGATGGAAGGACAATTGTACAGATGCTCTATAGTCCTGCGGCATTCGATGGACCATTCGCGTCTTCCCTCCGCATTTCCTCTGCCAAGAAGCTTATAATGATGATCACGAATCCGACCGGCTATCCAAGGAGCCAGTGTGGGAAGATATCCGACCAGTAGTTGGTTGTAATCCTCTCCGCCATTCACCATGTCCTGCCAGACCAGCATTCCGATACGGTCGCAGTGATAATACCAGCGAAGAGGTTCAATCTTAATATGTTTTCGAAGCATATTAAACCCCAAGGCTTTTGCCTGTTCAATATCGAAGATCATCGCCTCATCACTCGGTGCTGTATATAAGCCATCCGGCCAATAGCCCTGATCCAGAAGACCATTCTGAAAATAAGCCTTCCCATTCAGAAATATTCTTGTAATCCCTGCTTCGTCCTTCTTAAGTTCTACACTTCGCAGTGCAAAATAGCTCTCCACTCTGTCTTCCCCAGCCGTAATCACCAGCTCATATAAAAATGGATTCTCCGGACTCCAACAGATTCCATGGTCCAGCTTGATCAGAAAATCGGTTCCGGTTGCAGTAAAGTTCTGTACCTGCTTTCTGTCTTCCCAGACTTCAATTCCAATGATACGCTTGTTCTTTAGCTCTGGCCTGTAGTCATTCATATGAACCTGAATGTTCATCTCACTGCGTTCTGTATTCGGAGTCATCTTGATCGAGGTAATATAGCAGTCCGGTACCCATTCGTACCATACCGTCTGCCAGATTCCGCTCTGTGCTGTATAGAACATCCCTCCGTTATTCAGCTTCTGTTTCCCTCTGCTGTGATAGGAAGTATCCGACTGATCAACCACCCTCAAGGACAGAATATTCTCGCCATCAAAGACTTCCTCTGTAATATCAATAGAAAAAGGTAAATATCCACCGAGATGTTCTGCAACCTTGTTGTTATTAATAAAAACTTCACAGCTTTGATCAACTCCGCCAAAATGAAGGATTAGTCTCCTTCTCTCGAACTTATGCCCGATTAGCAGACTTCTTCGATACCATAGAAATTCCTCCGGTTTTAGCTGGCGGTTCACTCCGGATAATACACTTTCCGGAGAAAAGGGAACTCTGATCTGTCCGTCATACACCTCGGGATGATTAGAATTTTTGGTGATACAATAGTCCCATAATCCATTCAATATGGTATAGTTATCTCTTCTCATCTGAGGTCTTGGATACTCTGTGAGCACCTGCTCTGAAGCAAGCTGTTCACCCCAAACCGTATATAGCTGATGATTCGATGCCTCCTGTGTTTCCTTAAAGAATAAAGTTCTGACAGCATCCTTGATGTTCATCAAAGCACCCCCGTAATGTTATTAACACAATTATATACTATTCGTAACATCCTCACAAGAATACTATTGGTTTTCAAGTATAGCCAACATAACTCATTTATTTGTCTGTAAGACCGTAACCAACCTCGTATAGTAAGTTCCCCTGTTCTGACCCGATATCTTCTACGCTCTCATAATAAGGCATCGACAGCTTACCGCGGAAGGGTTCTTCTCCGAATAATACTGAGGCGATACCATCTCCCTCGGTACCGGGAAGATAACTCATCACAATACTGTCCCATTGATTCATATAATCTTTCATGATCACATTACGTCCGGTCACAAGTAGCGTAATCGTGGGCTTACCGAGATCCTTTACCTGCTCTATGCTTGCTTGATTACCGGGATGTGCACTGCTTCCGGTGATGGAAAGGTCTGTAGTGTCTCCCTCATACTCTGCATAAGGGATCTCTCCAAGAGCCAGGATTACAAGGTCAGCAGTTGAAGCTTGCTCCTTCTCAGTAATAATCTCCACGCCATAGCTCTTACCGTATTCCTCAAGTCCCTCCAAGATCGTGGTTCCATCGGTAATCTTTCCATTGCCATCATCCATATAACCCTGCCAGGACAGACCCCAGCCTCCGCATTGCAGGCCCATGTCATTGGCTGCAGGACCGGTAACATATATTTTCTGTCCCTTCTTCAAGGGAAGAAGGTTTCCTTCATTCTTTAATAATACCTGTGATTTGGCTACCAGCTTCTTCGCCACGTCACGATATGTCTCACTCCCTAGCTCCGTCACTTCTTTGGTCAGTTTCTCCTGATAGGGATCCTCGAATAAGCCAAGGTCAAACTTTACTGTAAGAATTCGGCTTACTGCCTCATTGATCCGTTCTTCGCTGATCTTACCGTCGTTGACATTGTTCACGATAGCATTGATGGCCTCTTTATAGTTATTCGGCTCCATCAGCATATCAACACCGGCATTGATGGCAAGTGCCACATCCTCTTTAAAGTCACTTCCGCTTAAGGCAGTCAAAGCTTCCCAATCGGATACAACAAAGCCCGAGAAACCAAGTTCTCCCTTAAGAACATCATTAATCAGATATTTATTCTCATGCATCTTTACTCCCTGATAGGAGCTAAAAGATGCCATAACAATCTTGACTCCGGATTTGACCAGAACCTGATATGGCTTAAGATAGCGTTCCCTCAGTTCCTGCTCAGGTACGGTAACATCACCTCGGTCCAGCAAGCCATTCAGTTCGCCCGTACCATAAACCGTACCTCCATCGCCTACGTAATGCTTCGCTGTAGCAGCCACACCATGTTCCTGCATACCAAGCATATAGGCTTCTGCCAAGGAGGAAACTATGGCAGGATCGCTGGAATAGCTTTCGTAGGTTCGGCCCCATCTGGGATCTGAGCTTACCGCCACACAGGGACCAAAGTTCCATAATACCTTAATGAGCTTCATCTCTTCCGCTACAGCTGCACCCATCTGCCGCATCAGCTCCGGATCATTTGCTGCTCCTAATCCAATGTTATGAGGAAAGACTACTGCACCCTTTAATAGTCCAAGCCCATGCACCGCATCCACACCATAAAGCATCGGTATCTTATGCTTTGTGTCCAAGGCACCCTTCTGTAAGGAATCAAACATCCCTTCCCAATCACTTAAGCTATTCTCACCGGGGAAAGAACCTCCTCCGCTCAGTACGGAACCCAGTCGTAAATTCTTCATCTCTTTCTCGCTAACACGACCCCGCTCTCCCTGTAGCATCTGGCCCGCCTTCTCAAGCAGAGACATCTGGCTCAAAAGGTTATCCACACGTTCC
>JAGFXQ010000280.1 GCA_017861355.1 Bacillota bacterium | reverse complement strand
CATCAGGTCTTGATCCGAGTTCACCATCTCTTCCACCGAGCCAAAGATGTTATGGAATACTCCGCTGGGATCATCAATTGCTCCACTCTTGAGACTTGCTGTCATATCCAAGGCACCCGAGAGACAGGCAACTGAACCGAAGGTCCGGGATGCACAAAGCCCTAATTTAAGTGCGCCATATCCACCCATGGAGAGACCTGCTGCGAAGGTGTCTTCTCTCCGGTCCGACATATTGGGAAAGAATTCACGGCAGATTGCAGGTAATTCCTCTGAGATAAAGGTCCCGTATTTGAGACCGTATTTCATATCGGTATAAAAACTCAAATGAACTGTGGGCATTACTACCGCAATTCCAAGCTCACTGACATAACGTTCGATCGAGGTTCTTCTCTGCCATATCGTATGGTCATCACTCATTCCATGAAGAAGATACAGGACAGGATATTTTCCATCCTTACGGTATCCCCTCATACCAATCTGGCCCTTCGTATTCTGAGGTAATATTACGTCCATATTCATACACATTCCTAACACATCCGAGAAAAAGTTTACATGTAATAACGCCATAATAATCTCCTTTGTCCATTTCTTATTTATTTAGTATACAATAGATACAATCATTCTATATTATATACCATCTGATCCATCTCCGCCACATGAAATCAGCTTAGAAAAGCCACTTTGACAAACTATGGAATGATGCTATAATAAAGCGGAATGGGTATACTGCGATCTTATCTATAAGTATATTCAAAACTATCGATTGGAGAGTGAAGTATATGACTGAAAGCGCTGTTCAAAACCAAAGAGAAGACTTAATCAAAACTATTCTGGAAGACGATCAATCCGCTTTGGAGGAAGAAGAGATTCTTCATCATCTGTTGAAGCAATACATCTCAAAGGATTCCATAACTGAGCAGGATAAGAGCCTTACCTTCGCACAGAGGGCAGCGGATAACCTTGCCAAGTTTGCCGGCAGTTGGACCTTTATCATCGCCTTCTTTGTCATACTTGCTTTGTGGATCATGGCGAACTCTATTCTCTTATCCAAGCCCTTTGATATCTATCCCTTTATCCTACTTAATCTGATCTTGTCCTGCCTTGCCTCCATACAGGCACCGGTCATTATGATGAGTCAGAACAGACAGGAGCAAAAGGATCGGTTAAGAGGTATTAATGATTATAAGATTAATCTCAAATCAGAAATCATCATTGAAGATATCCATCTGAAGCTGGATAGCATCATAAATAATCAGGAGGATATCCTGAAGCGATTACAACAACTCGAGAGCAATACGAAATAGCCATAGTTACTATTACGATGTGAAGGGAGCTTCCTATGGAGCTGTTACAGAATACGTATATCCGAATTATTATTAGTTCCTTAGTAATCTATCTTTTTATTATTATTGCCATCCGTTTGTTTGGCAAGAAAGAATTATCCCAGTTGTCCGTTATCGATCTGGTGTTTGTGCTTCTCATCAGTAATTCCGTACAGAATGCAATGGTAGGTTCCGATTCCACACTGACTGGGGGACTAGTTGCAGCTTTCCCAAATTCAGCAACTTTATTCAAGGGGAAGCCCTTATGCTGATCTATGATGGTAAACCAAATTCAGCGAATATAGCAAAAGCCATGCTGACCATGGATGAACTTATGGAGGCAGTACGGGAACACGGAGTATCCGATATGTCCGAAGTGAATCTGGCGATCCTGGAGCTCGATGGGAATATCAGTGTTCTTTCGAATGATTTCCAGAGCAAATCCACCAAGAGAAGAAAATCAAAACAAACCATACAAAAAAACCAGTAATATACTAGATTAGCTACTGTATACGGAAAGGGGTATCTCAAATGTTCTATCAGATCAAGGATGAGATAACAAAAATCAAGCTTAAAGAGATCAATCCGGATTATCTTACCGTTGGTATGATCACTTTAGAGGAGCTAGAGAATAGCTATAATCATTTCGGTTTTTCCAGCCTTACCGTGGAGGAATGCAAGAACGATTCTCTTCATCTTCATGGTACACTAAATTCCTATTATGATTATCTGTTTGGCGTGATAGTAGCAATCAATCCGGGACAATTTATCAAGGTACAGGACAGAATTGCAATTTATATCAAGAAAAATATGCTCCTTCTAGTCATCATCGAGGATAAGGATGAAAGTACAAAATTGAAACTTCTGGATCTTCTGGATCATCTTAATCTGGCAAAGCTTTCACAGGAACGGCTGATATTCAACTTTCTGGAACGTTTTATAACTGAGAACAACTCTCTGATGGGAGATATTGAGGATGATATCAGTGCCCATGAGGATAAGATCAATGAGCGTAATCTGAGCAAGGATTTTAATTATCAAATCACGGAGATTCGTAAAAAATTGATTCTTCTTGATAATTATTATCAGCAGTTCATCGCCATCGGGGAAGAGCTGGAGGAAAATGCGTTGGATATCTTCCAGGAGGAGAATCTACACTATTTCCGAATTTTCTCCAGCAGAGCTGCCAGATTAAGCAACAATGTGCGAATGCTGCAGGAATACAGCATTCATGTAAGAGAATCCTATCATGCTCAGTTAGATAACGACATGAATAAGATTATGAAAATGTTCACTGTAGTGACCACCGTGTTCCTGCCACTAACCCTAATCGTTGGTTGGTATGGCATGAATTTTACGACCATGCCGGAGCTTACCTGGAAATACGGATATCTTTATATCATCTTGTTAAGTATCCTTGTTGCCATCCTCTGTTTCCTCTTCTTCAAGAAGAAGAAATTCATGTAAACAAAAAAATGCTCCGGAATAGCCGTTTCTTCTATCGGCAATCCGGGGCATTCCCTCACACTTTCTCCTTAATCAGACCCTTACGATACGAAGCAAGCAGCTCCTCCAGGTCCTTGATCTGTGTCCGAAGCTCTCGTCCGATATCGGTATCTCCGACTCTCATTCTTACTGCTTCCTTCTCCAGTACGATTCTGGTGGACAGTATATCACTTTCCTCTTCAATCGCTTTTTGCGTCGATTCGAAGGGCTCATGAGAAACAAGAAGAAGACCGTATGAATTGAATATGAGAGTATAACCTGCTATTCCGGTATGTGCTTGATAAGCTCTGGACATACCACCATCGATTACTAAGAGTTTGCCATTTGCCTTAATCGGGCTCTCACCCTTCTTTAACCTCACCGGAACATGTCCGTTGATAATATGGGAGGTCTTCGGATCCATACCGAATTCTTCAAAAATACGATTGCAAAATTCCTCATCATTCTTCACATCGTAATAATAATTCTTCTTCTCTATGTGTGTTGTCTGGTCCTCAATAAAGTATGCTTCAAAGGTTGCCATCTTTTCTTTACCGAAGAGAGGGGAATCCGGCCCACACCAGAGATACCACATCACATCCATCGCATAACGCTTTGCTTCCCAATCACTGTGATTAAAATATGCTTCTCTAGCCAACAGTTCCAACCGGTCCAGATAAGATTTTCCTTCATATTCCTCACCGGAGTCAAGGATTCTGATCTTCTTAAAGCTGCCATCCTCATTCAAGGGGATACAGCCATGATAAAGAAGGTTAGAATTATTCTTCAGATACATACTTCCATTCGAGTAGAGAAAGCTGATGTGCTTCTGTAGCTTCTCGCTGCCTAAGAATGAGGTTCTGAGTTTATCGATCAACTCGGTCTCCTGAGAACTAAGCTCATAAGGTGATTTGGGATCAATCGTAGGAAACAGGGTGTCCTTAAGCGGATAGATTTTTCCCTCCAGACATATCTCACCCATTACATAATCTATCTTCTCCAACACCAGCCTCTCCCGAAGACCAAAGTCCTCCCGCCGTTTGATCAATTGGCCTTCCAGCTTTAGTTGTATTATACTGATTGCCTTATGCATCTGGGATAATAACGGAAGTTCATTCTCAGCAATCGGTTTCTCCTTCTCCGTCACCGGTCGGAAGCATTCACAGGTGTCTTCCTGATAATACTTCATAGCAAAGGTAGCCAAAGGAAGTAGATTAATCCCATAGCTGTCCTCTATCGTACTTAGATTCACATACCGAAGACTGTTTCTCAGAACCGTAGCAATGCAGGCTTCCTCCCCAGCAGCTGCACCCATCCACAGGATATCATGGTTTCCCCATTGTATATCCACAGAATGATAAGTTATCAACGTATCCATGACTCGATCCGCACCTGGTCCACGGTCAAAGATATCGCCTATAATATGGAGATGGTCAATCACCATCCTCTGGATCAGTTTGGATAAGGCTATGATAAACTCATTCGCTCTTCCGATCCGGATAATGGTAGAGATGATCTCATTATAGTATTTTTCCTTATCCAAAAGCTCCGCTTTCTCATGAAGAAGCTCCTCGATGATGTAGGCAAAATCCTTCGGTAGTGCTTTTCTTACCTTGGAACGGGTATATTTCGAAGAAGTATAACGGCAGATCTCAACCAATCGATATAAGGTAATCTTATACCAGTCCCAGGAATTATCTCCTGCCTTTGCGATCAACTCCAGTTTCTGCTCCGGATAATAGATCAGGGTGGCAAGTCCTTTTCGCTCCTTCTCACTCATAGTTTTTCCGAACAGATCCTGTATCTTACTCTTAATCACACCGGAACCATTACGCAGAACATGATGAAAGGATTCGTCTTCTCCGTGAATATCCGAGAGAAAATGTTCGGTTCCTTTGGGAAGATTTAATATTGCCTGCAGATTAATAATCTCTGTACAGGCGGAAGCAACCGTAGGATATTGCTTTGATAACAACCTGAGGTATTTCATATCCTCCGGTACACTATTTGCCATGTCGTTCCTTGTCATTGGATATCCTTTCTGGCTTCCGCATAATTAAGCACTTACTAATAATTGATGTAAATGTACACTCTGTTCAGTTAGATTGCGCCTATGCTGAGCGCATTACAAAAAAGGCAAGCAGCTATTCCTCTGCATTGCCTCTGTTACTATTCTTATATTCACTTTTAAATAATACATATTTGCTACACATTTCTTACACCTATCTAAAGTTTCATGTAACCGTTGCCGTTCACAATAGCCTCTAATCTCTGATTTGCCTTACACATCGGGCATTCTCCAACCATATAGCTCTTATAATCCGGGATGTCCTTCTCCCTAAAGATAGAATGTACCTGAATGTTATCGATCGTATCAACTGCACTGAAGATTGCACTAATCCCCTGAATGATTCCGCCGTAGTATTGGATACATTCCAGACTTCTTCTCAGCGTATCACCCGTAGTTGCAGAAGCTGCCAACAACAGAATATTCTTATTATATACCGCCGGCTGGTTGTTGTTACGGAAGATCATCTGTCCGGTAGTGTTGAATTCCGGAGTGATGATATAGATTGTCTGATGTCTGTTCATGGAACCGATTCCTGCATTCGTCAATTCCTGTGCTAAGAATGCCCCGACCACCTCGCAGCCATCCAGACATACAATTGTATCTACGATCGTGCTGTTTACATATTGCTTTGACAAAATCCTGGCAGCTTCTGCCGCTTCACTAATTCTTGTCTTCATTGTTGTCAGGTCAATGTACTGGTTGATGTGGGAGTTGCTGGTTGCAAAATGTCCCGGAATAATCTTCATTGCGATTTTCTTATTCAGAGGTGCATAAATCTTAATTGCTCTACTTTCCATCGAATTACCCCCTTCGTATACATAACTGCATGATTTGGTGTCAATTCATTGAAATTCAGACTAATTTAAATTACTTCCCTTTATTGCTATTGCAACTTGATGATCTTTTGCTTACTATATTTATTATAATCCAATTTTTCACTGTAGGCAAGGTATTCCTTAACCATATTTAACCATGAGTGTGGGAACCGCTCTGTGATATACGCACAGACAACCGAGTCAATACAGATTATTCTGTTGTAAGTAAAAATTACTCAGCAAAATCCCCGTTCCGGGGTACAGTATGTAAAATAAGGCGAATTATTCGCATGATTGAATTCGAAGGAAGGTATAGAAAATGTCAGATATCGTAATTTCTGAGGCCAAGCGCTGCCTACAATGCAAGAAGCCTCTATGTAAGATGGGCTGCCCGGTTAACACTCCTTTTAACGAGGTAGTAAAGCTGTTACTGGAGGGAAGTATCGTGGACGCCGGTGAGCTACTATTTCATAACAATCCCTTATCCATGATATGTTCGTTAGTATGCCCTCATGAGAAACAATGTGAAGGCAGCTGCGTCCTTGGAAGAAAGGGTGACCCGATCAAAGTTGGTATGGTAGAGAATTATATCTCCGATTATTATCTTAATTTCGTGGATGTAAAACCGGAAATCAATCGCGAAAACAAGGTCGCTATCGTTGGCTCCGGTCCGGCCGGTATTACCATTGCTATCATATTAGCTACCCGCGGTTATGATATTACTATCTTTGAAGCACACGATAAGATTGG
>JAGFXQ010000069.1 GCA_017861355.1 Bacillota bacterium | reverse complement strand
TCATCGATTTTCCCGCTGATCCCTTCCGCATCATTTTCTTCAATAAATCGGATCAGCTCATCCATCATTTCCTTGTCTACCGGGTGACGGTTGGTTCCAAGCTTACCCTCTATCTCATCATAATAAGAGATGTCCTTTTCTTTGGAGAAGAGCTGAAACGTTCGAGCGATGGTGGTAGACTTATAGGAGTCTGAGATTTGGCTGATGTCCCCAACCCTTTGGCCGATATAGAGCATCAGTTTGTAAGCCACGGCTTCCCTCAAACGATTGTACATCTTCGATATATATTCCTTTTCACCAAGGTCAGCTTCTACTGCGAATCGTTTTATAAAGATTAAGCCTACTCCATAGATTGCTTCATTCGGGTGGGGTTCCATATAAGCATGGTACCAATGATCACCCAGGTATGCGCGTAAAATATCGTATAGTTCTGTCTTGGCTTTTATCTTACCTTCCTTCGTCAGAGCATTGAATTTTGATTCAGAAGAATCGAATTCAATGCTAATGTATCTGACATCCTCGATGTCGGATAATGCATTCTGCACAAACGCTAGATTCTCAGTGTCATATTTATCCGAGATCAGATAGGCAAGATTTCGATCAAGCACAACTTTATCCGTATATTTCAACTTCTCTCGTTCCGCAATTTTCTTAAAATACTGCTCCTTATAGTTCTCCAGAGCACGAATCAGCTCATCCTTCTGGACCGGCTTAAGTACATAATCAACCACTCCGTATTTAATCGCTTTTCTGGCATATTCGAATTCATAAAAGCCACTCAGAATAATGAATTTGGTGTGTTTAGAGACTTTCTCCCAAGTGGACTCGATCAGTTCCAGACCACTCATATTTGGCATTTTGATATCCGTGATAATCAAATCGTACTCAATATCAGCCATTAGCTCTAATGCTTCCTTACCATTTGCAGCTTCAGAGCATACCTCAAAACCGAGCTGTTCCCAATTAATCAGTATCCTGAGTCCTTGTCGGATAAATGGCTCATCATCAACAATCATTACTTTTATCATTCACGGCATCCTCCCTGTCAACTTTTAATTCGTTTGTTTCTGTCTGCTGAAGATGCCTTACCTTAGACATATCCTCCACTGCGCTCAAGGGTATCTGAATAATAATGTCCGTACCATTCTCTGTCTCGCTGTCGATATCAAAGGTAATCTGATTATCAAAATGCATCTTTAACCTCAAATATGCATTCAACATACCTGTACTCTTCGACTCACTCAACATCTTATGATCGGCATTGGATATCATATATCGTATCTCTTCCAGACGTTTTTCTTCAAACCCTTTTCCGTTGTCCGATATTTCAATAAAGAGATACTCCTCATTTTTTGTTATGGTAAGAGAGATCACACCTTCATTCTCTATCGCTTCCAGCCCATGAACACACGCATTCTCTACAAAGCTGCTGATGGTAAGCTTCGGAATAAGATAAGATTCACATTCCTTCATTATATAATGATAAAATTTAATCTTATCACCATACCGGTATTTTTGAATATTAATATATTTCTCGATAAATTTCATCTCTTCATCTATGGTGATACAATCCTTGCCCCAGGTCATACTTTTACGGAATAAGACTGCCAGCTCACCTATAATGTTCGCGGTTTCACCCTCATTCTTAATCAAGCTTCTCATACGAATTGTCTCAAGGGTATTAAACAGAAAGTGTGGATTTACCTGGCTTTGAATCGCCTGCAGTTCTGCCTGCTTTTTCGATAGCTCCAGCGCTTGTTTTTCTGCGTTTCCTTTAAATACAACCTCAATCAATTCCTTAATTCGAACAACCATCATGTTATAGCTTCGTATAAGCTTACCTATTTCATCTTTTCCTTCGGTATCCTCGATCACCTCGAACTGTTCCTGTTCCACCTTACCCAGATAATCGGAGACCACCGTAAGCCGATGAGAGATTGATTTGCCGATCAGATAGATCAATAAGGAAGGGAAAATGATATCAAGCAGAATTAGATACAGCAGACCTTTGTTTTGAAACAGAACACTCCAAAACGGTGTATTCTCCGCATAGATCAGTATCTCCCAATCTTCTGTACCACACTGGAAGGTCTTCATCATTGCAGGTTCGCGATCCTCCAGTACATCTGCATCGGGAAAGACCTTCATACCACTGGTGTTCGGAATGTTCGAAAATAGCACATAATCATGATTTCTTACATAAATCGTACCATCAATCTTTTCATTCAGAACATCCATAAGCAGCATATTATAGTTTACATCGATTTTTAGCAGCTTCTCAATGTTTCTCCTGCCAAAGTTATCTAATCTTCGAATAATGCTGATCGTCCTGCAGGATCCGCTTCCTGGAATGAATTTCTTAGTCTCATCATAATAGGAATATAGAAAGATATCTTTCCCACTTTCCTCGAAATCCTTATACCAGTCTGTATCCTTAACCGCGTTAAGGGTTGAGATCTTACCCCCGCCGATCATTGTGTCGTTGTCCGCAAATATCTCGATTTTATATAATAAGCCCGCATTATAATTGTAGCTTAAGCTGTTGTTATCCAGCATCTTATTATAAGCGTCATAGTAATCATTATAGCTTGAGTATTGCTTATTCAAAAACTTATCCAGCAAGCTGTCGGTATACATATTATTCGTGAATAAGGTACAAGCTTCTATATACTCTCCCAGGTTATATTCCACACGCTCCATGGCATGGCGTAAATCCCTCATCTGACTTTCTTTATAATTCATATTGACGGTATACATAATGATAGAATCAGTCAGAATAATAGGTATGAAGACGCAAAAAGTATATAATAGAAGTAATTTGCTTCTGATTTTTAAGTTGTTAAAAGATTTACTCATAGTATATCCAGTCCTATTCTTTTCAACTAATGGTCATTGTCCATAATACACATTCAAACATAATATTACACAATATTTATGATTATAGCAAGCAGATCATTCAACATATATAACAAGATACTTTTGATAATGGATGATTTGTATATGCTGATTTGGTTTATATGATAACCTGTGAACTTTATTATCTGACATATTTATGTACCAGTTTATTAACAAAACGTCTTTATTTTATCCATAATGATATCATAACTTCCATATATACTTAGAACTAGATAGTGATTACATCACTCTCATCCTCCCTACATATTTACAAATATAAGCAAAAAAAGCCCGCATTGCTGGCTTTTTTTCTTTATACTTTTTTACATTTCATTTTATATAATGTTTCAATTTTTTAGTGTTATTTTAGAAAACAGTCACAATGTGTACACATTTATCTTTTATAATTTTAATCATAGACAGTGACAAAAACACTTTCTACTCCCACCCTATTATACGCTATGGTTATGCAGCTCCCCTGCTGTATAACAAAAGGGAACCCGCAAGGGTTCCCTTTTTCGTTCATCGAAAATATGTATCTAAAGAAAAGCTTATAATTAATGCTTTATCAATTTTCTTTAATACATCCCGGTCCAAATGACATACCTTTTCTTTCAATCTTGATTTGTCAATTGTTCTGACTTGTTCTAGTAATATTACGGAATCCTTTACAATTCCATACTTTTCTGCATCCAATTCCACATGTGTGGGTAGTTTTGCTTTATTCATTTTTGATGTAATAGCGGCACATATTACAGTAGGACTATGTTTATTTCCTGTATCATTCTGAATAATCAGAACGGGTCGGACTCCACCTTGTTCCGATCCCACTACCGGCCGTAAATCAGCATAAAAGATATCTCCTCGTTTGATAACCACTTTATTCACACTCCAAATTTCAGGTTAACCAGTCTGCCTGATACTAGTTTTATTATTGCCATTTTCTTCGTGTGTATTCCATAAAGTGTATAGTTTTCATAATATTCTAAAAGGTTCGAGAATATACCCTCGGAATTCGTTTGCCAACGGTGCATACCAGCTCATAAGCAAAGGAATGAGACCATTCAGCCAGTTCTTCCGCTGAAATATAAGCATCCCCATCTCTTCCTAATAAAGTTACGATATCCCCCTGCTTCACGTTCTCAATATCCGTTACATCTACCATGAACTGATCCATACAGATACGTCCCAATATCGGTGCATATTGTCCGTGTATGATTACCTTTCCAAAATTTGATAGGTTTCTTGAATATCCGTCTGCATAGCCAACCGGAATGGTTGCTATCCTCATTCTATTCTTGGTAACATAGGTCGCACCATAACTCACACCAACTCCCGATTCTACATCCTTTACAAAGATCACATGGGTGGTAAGCTCCATGGCAGGCATCAGCTTAATCTCCTCCTTATTCACCACATCGGAGGGGTAGATGCCATAGGTTGCGATTCCGCAACGAACCATATTGAAATAAGCCTGAGGAAATTCAAGAATTCCGGCGCTATTCGCGATATGTTTTATCGGAATGTGCACACCCTCGGCTTCCAGCTGATCAACGAAATTGATATATCGTTTCAGTTGCTGCTCGGTACTCGTCTTATCCGTCTCATCTGCTCTTGCAAAGTGAGAGAACAGGCCTTCGATCTCAATATTCTCAAGTTCAGCAATTCTCTTAATTTCTTCAATACTTTCCCGGGTATCGGTATAGCCAATTCTCGTCATTCCGGTATCAATCTTAATATGAATTTTTGCCGTTTTTCCTTGTCGCTTTGCTTCCTGGGATAATGCCTGGGCCATCTCATACTGAAAGACTGTTTGAGCTACTTCATAGGATACTACCAGATCGTACTGTTCCTTCGGTGTGTACCCCAGTATCAGGATTGGCTTATCAATTCCAGCCTCCCTTAACTCAATTGCTTCCTCAATAATTGCCACACCGTAATAATCAATCTTTCCACTGTCGCCTATGGCCTGAGCTAAGGGAACTGCGCCATGACCGTATGCATCGGCTTTAATGATAGCCATCAGCTTCGTATCAGCGCTTAATTTTTTTCTTATCTCCAGCAAATTATGTCTGATACAATCCAGATTCACCTTTGCCTGAACTCTGTAGTAATTTCGTTCGTTTGGTATGTTATGTCTCTCATTCATCAATTTATGTCACTCCTCACTATCCAAGCTTATGAGAACCTTTTCAATGGAACTCACAATATCACTTGCCATCATGGAATATGTGCTCTTATCCTTTGCCGCCTCGTCTCCTGCCATCCCATGGATATATACGCCCAGGCAGGCCGCTTCGTACGGCTCCATTCCTTGTGCCGCCAGTGCAGCGATCATTCCGGTTAACACATCACCACTGCCTCCGGTTGCCATTCCATGATTTCCGGATACATTAATATAATATCTGTTGCTGTCAGCAACTATACTACGGGCATCCTTGACCACATATATCAACTTATTATTATAAGAACATTTTCGGGCAGTGTCAATCAGATTATTGGTTATATCCGATATCGGAAGTCCTGCTAATCTGGATAATTCCATGAGGTGAGGGGTCAGAATTGTATTATCCGGCAGTAATTCCGAAAGCCGTTCCATTCTATTCGTCCAATCCATTGTATTAAGGATTGCTGTTTCACTGTGTTCCTCTAAGCGCTGTGCCAATAAGGTGATTGCATCCGCATCGACGATTACAGGGACTGTTGCTCTTCTCATTACCGTATTTAAGACTTCATAGGAGGTATGGGAAAGTCCTAACCCGGGACCGATCACAATTGCGGTTGCCCAGGCGATATCTGCCAGCAGTCTCTGCTGTTTCTCATCCGTATCCAACCCTTCTTCATCGTAAGCAGCATAGATAGCCTCCGGAAGCAGCGACTGAATAATAACACGATTACACGAAGCTGAAAGGATCTTAACCAGACCGGCTCCGCTCCGATAAGCTGCCCTTGCACTTAAGGCCGCTGCTCCTGCCATTCCGTTGCTTCCAGCAATAATTAACACCTTACCATAGGTTCCTTTGTGACTGTAATTATTCCTTTTGGGAATTCGATTGATATCTTCCGCTTCATAATAGAAGGTATCCGGCTTCGCTTGTTCTGTTGCTTCTTCGGGAAAGCCGATATCAGCAACGGTGATCCTGCCACAATAATCGGCACCGGGGTATAGCAGCAGGCCGATTTTATTATGACCGAAGGTAATCGTTTCATCTGCAATAATTGCTGTATTCAGCTTCCTGCCATCGTCTGCGGAGATTCCGGACGGAATATCCACTGCATAGACGATATTCTGACATTCATTGATTCTTGTAATAATCTCTTCAAATATACCCTTCACCGGCTTTGATAAACCGACGCCAAACAGAGCATCAATTACTATATTATATTCACTAAGCTTGTTGCTGTTTTCAAACGTCACACCTAAATTCTTAACCATGTCCAGCTGAGCCTTCATCTGATCAGAGTATTTCGTCTCCTCACCAACAAGAAGAATCGCAACAGGATAGCCCTGTAAATGCAGAATTCTGGCTGCTGCAACTCCGTCTCCTCCATTATTGCCCGGTCCGCAGACGGCTAAGATACGGTCCTTTGTTGTAATTCTTTGCTGCATCACTTCTACCAGCTTATTTGCAGCCCGTTCCATCAATTCCATCGCCGGAATATTAAGGGTATCCGTTGTATAACTATCTATCCGTTTCATTTTCATTGCATCTACTGCATACTTCACGGTAATTACACCCTCCCTTCCTATATAAAGCTATGACTGTATTTCTCCTACGGCAAATGCATTGGCATATTCCTTCGTATTGGTGATAGAAACATGCATTACTGTAATTCCAAGTCTTTGTGCCACTTCCTCTGCCTTACCATAGAGATTCACATAGGGCTTTCCCTCCGGATTACGTAATATCTCGATGTCGATTGGGAAGAAGGTAGAAAAACCGGTGCCAAGTGCCTTTGCAACTGCTTCCTTCGCAGCAAAGTTATCAGCCGCCTTTTTGAGGTCCACTTTGATTAGTTCAATCTCCGCTTCCGTATAATAGCGTTTCAGAAAGGCTTCTCTTTCGCATGCCTTAGTTACACGATCAATTTCAATTAAGTCAACACCTATTCCGACAATCATCACTTATCCTCCTATGAAAACTCTTGGGATATTATTGTTCGTTCCTGTTTATAGCAAAAGAAGAATTAGGAAGTTCCTACATCCTGCCGGATGTATGGACATTTTCAGTCCTTCCGGCATCGACATAAGAAGCTCCGTCCTCCTTCTTTTATCATCTTCTATGATTTGGTGCCATGTTGATTATCAAACAGTTCCATAATCTCTGCGCCAAGTATGTCATGCATATATGTATAGATCAAATTATTCTTTGTCTCCAGATCCTGTTTTATCAGAATCTTATTCTTCAGTTCTTCACGAATACCGGCAATCCAGTCGGTAACCTCTTTAATTTCATCTTTATTCTCTTCGAGTTCGTAATAAAACACACGTATACTTTCTGCCAGAAGCTCTTCATTGACTATCTTAATCTGGTAAGGCATATCGGCTAATTCATCCATTGCTCGATTAATTTTCTCATTTAATTCATTCACAAACTGCTTATTCTTTCCAAGCTTCTTCTCGTTTGCTTTGCCCGCCAGATCTTTGCCGATATCCATATTATCTACAATATCCTTAAGCAGGTTGCTCTTCAAACGCTTCATATCCTTAATATCATTTACCATTTTCCCTTGCTTTTTGAGAAGATTATTGACCCTTTGTTCCAGCTCTTTGATGGAAGAGGTTTTTCTTTCTTCAGGAAAAAGCTCATGCCAGCGTGCATCCAGGGTTAATATCGGCAGCTTCTTATCTCGTACGATATTGGTAAAATCAATTTTCTTCCCCTTTTTTCCCATGTTCCTTATCAACCCTTCTAGGCAGCTCTGATTAATCCTTCATGTCGTCCTTACCAGATAAACGATAAGATAATTTCATCAGACTTTCTGCCAGATGAACATTCTCCACAGTAACGTCTTTCGGAAGATTCAAATCCGTCGGAGCAAAATTCCAGATTCCCTTGATACCCCATTTCACAAGTTCCGCTGCAAGCTGAGGTGCTTTGGTCTTCGGAACCGTGATTGCTGCGATATCTACCTGATTATTCTTAATGTACTCCTCAAGCTCCTCGGAATTTCTCACGATATTCCCACGGATCTGTGTTCCAATCAACTTTGGACTGACATCAAAGATTGCTTTCACAAAAAAACCTCTTCGTTCAAAATCCACATAATTAGCGAGTGCCTGTCCCAAATTACCGGCACCGATAATAATTACATTATATCTTGTATCCAGACCTAATATCTTACCGATCTCCGAGTGAAGATACTCCACATTATATCCATAACCCTGCTGGCCAAAGCCACCGAAATTGTTCAGGTCCTGTCTGATCTGGGATGCTGTTACTTTCATTCTCTCGCTAAGTTCCTTCGATGAGATTCGCACCACATCTTTTTCAAGTAAATCTCCCAAATAGCGGTAATATCTTGGCAATCTATTAATAACTGCTTTTGAAATTTCTTTCTTATACAATGACCTTCCTCCTTATCACTTCCAATTAACCTAATTATATTTGATTGTTAAGAATAAGTCAATCGCATACGACTTTTACTTACAAAGCTAACCCTTACTTGCTTACAGTTCAAAGATGGCTTTGCGGAGGACATTGCGTCCTCTGCCAAGCCACCTCTGAACTGTAGCTTTACTTGTAAACGTTCCTGTGATAAAATAACCACAGTAAAATTATGAAACAGATATCCATGAATCAGCAATATTCTTGAAGAACACAGTTCTGATTTATGTAATATATATGCCATTCTATGGCATCTGGAGGTTAGTATGATACTTGCATGCAGTAATATAAGTAAGGCTTTCGGTACGGCACAGATTCTGTCCGGTGTCTCCTTTCATGTGAACGATAAGGAAAAGGCAGCAATCGTCGGTATCAATGGTGCCGGTAAGTCCACCTTATTAAAGATAATAATGAAAGAAATGGCCCCCGATGAAGGAGAAGTAATTCTATCAAAAGGCAGTACCATCGGTTACTTAGCTCAGCATCAGAATCTTTCCTCGGACAATTCTATTCTGGCTGAAATGATGACAGTGAAGCAGAATATTATTGATCTTGATACCAACATCCGGACCCTGGAGCTGGAAATGAAGCATGCCGAAGGGGACACCCTAAATCAAATGCTAAGTACCTATACCAGGCTGACACACGAATTCGAGATTAAGAACGGTTATGCTTATCAAAGTGAGGTTACCGGTATTCTGAAAGGTTTAGGCTTTAATGAAGAGGATTTCGATAAAAAGGTAAATACCTTGTCCGGCGGTCAGAAGACCCGCATTGCACTTGGTAAATTACTGCTATCCAAGCCGGATATCATTCTGCTCGATGAGCCGACTAACCATCTGGACCTGATTTCCATCGCCTGGTTGGAAACCTTCTTATTAAATTATAACGGTGCTGTAATTGTAGTAGCCCATGATCGATATTTCTTAGACAAAGTAGTATCTAAGGTTGTTGAGCTTGATAATACCAAGTGTACCACCTTCGAAGGAAATTATTCTGCTTATGCAGAGAAAAAATCCATGCTTCAGAATGCAATGTTGAAACAATATCTGAATCAGCAGCAGGAAATCAAGCATCAGGAGGAGGTTATCGCAAAGCTCCGATCCTTCAACCGCGAGAAATCCATCAAGCGTGCTGAGAGCCGGGAGAAGATGCTCGATAAGATAGAACGAGTCGACCGCCCCATGGATCATACACAGATGCATTTTAGTTTGGAACCGCGGATCATAAGCGGTAATGACGTATTAACCATATCCGCACTTAGTAAAGCATATGACAAGCTCACTCTGTTTACCGATTTGAATTTCGAGGTAAAGCGTGGTGAAAAGGTTGCGATTATCGGTAATAACGGAACCGGCAAAACAACCATTTTAAAGATCATCAATGGCCAGGTAAGGCCGGATGGCGGAGAGATAAGGCTTGGGACTAAGGTTAATGTTGGCTATTACGATCAGGAGCATCAGGTACTGGATCCTGACAAAACTCTATTTGATGAATTGCAGGATGCTTATCCACATCTGGATAATACAGCTGTGCGTAATATACTGGCCGCTTTCTTATTCACGGAGGATGATGTATTCAAACGTATTAAGGACATTAGTGGCGGTGAACGTGGCAGAGTATCTCTGGCGAAGCTCATGCTCTCAGAGGCAAATCTACTAATTCTCGATGAGCCGACCAACCATCTTGATATTACCTCAAAGGAAATATTAGAAAATGCGATCAATCATTATAACGGAACCGTACTCTATGTTTCTCATGATCGTTATTTTATCAATAAGACTGCAACCAGAATTCTCGATTTGACGGAACAGACTTTGCTTAATTATATCGGCAATTATGATTATTATATAGAGAAAAAACCGGAGGTGGAAGCTGCCCATCTAAAGAAGTCTGGAAATACTACTACCATCCCAAGCGGCAGACCGGGAGCTTTTCCTGCTGCATTTCCAACTTCCGGTTCCTCCTCTATCAACGCGGACAATGAAAGCGAGAATAAACAGAGCTGGCAGCAACAGAAAGAAGAACAGGCGAGAATCCGCAAACGTAAAAGTGATCTTAAGAAAACCGAAGATGAGATTCATGAACTGGAACTTCGAAATGAAGAAATTGATGTGTTGTTAACGAAGGAAGAAATCTTCACCAATGTCACGAAGCTGCTGGAACTTAATGATGAGAAGAAATCCATCGAAGGTCGCCTAGAAGAACTTCTAGAACAATGGGAGCTCTTGGCCGCAGAAGAATAGTAGAAAGCTCGCATCGCATACTTTCTATTGTCATGAATAAAATACGGGCCGTTGCTTATCACAAAAAGTTTGAGAACTTGTGATTTGCAACAGCCCGTTATTTTATAGTCCTTTTTCACTTATGTTTTTAATCGTATTAATGATATGTTCATGTGCCAGGGCTTCTGCCAACTCTCCGTCACGTTTTCGGATCGCATCGAGAATAGCCGCATGCTCCTGGCTTGACTTCTTGGCACGGTCCGGCGCAGCAAGAGTAATTTTACGAACTCTTTCAACATAATGATGAAAATCGGAAAGCACATGGTCCAAGATCTTACTGCCGGAAGCCTTATAGATTAATTCATGAAATTTATTGTCCAGTTCAACCAGCTGTTCATAATGACTTCTTCTTCCATGAAATTCTGACAAGTACAGTACCTCATCCAGTGCTTCAATCTGAGCCTCAGTGATATGTTCACAAGCCCATCTCGCACAAAGTCCTTCAAGATAGGATCGTATCACGTAGATATCATGAATATCATTCTTGGTGATGCCGGTCACATAAGCTCCCTTGTTCGGAATCATCGTCACAAGACCCTCCAACTCCAGTTGTCGCAAGGCTTCTCTGACCGGAGTTCGGCTTACACCAAGCTCCAAACCAATGGTATTCTCTTTCAATTCTTCATTCTCTTGATAGACTCCGGACAATATGTCTTCTCTAATCTTGTTGAACACACGTCCCCGCAAGGAATATTTATCTGTCACCTCTTTGTGAAGATCAAAATCTTCCAAATAATTCCCTCCTTAATATAACACGTACAGGAAATAGTTATGTTTTATAGGAAATACGTGTCAAAAGAACCTGCGGTGCTTTCCGAATATAGCAGAATGCTATTGCAAGCATGCTTGCATATCATTCTGCTATATTCGAAAGTGTGCTTTGCACACTTTGACACTACTATTTAGTATTTTTTCTTTATCAAATATTCCATTTATAGAACATTCTTAGTTCGGCATCGCTTCTATGGTCTGCATAAGGTAATCTGCAAATTCTGCACCTGTAGCACCATTGGATCTGCCGGTGGTAAATACCTTCCGTTCAATCACGGTACAGATATCCAGCGCGCGGTATAATTTATCCGCTTCCTTATTATATCCGATATGAGCAAGGAGCATCGCACCTGCGCGAATCATACTGCAGGGATCTGCATAGATGTCTCTTCCTTCCTCTACCATACGAGGTGCGGAGCCATGAATTGCTTCAAACATAGAATATCTCTTACCAATATTGGCACTGCCTGCAGTACCTACACCACCCTGGAATTCTGCTGCTTCGTCTGTGATAATATCTCCGTACAGATTAGGAAGCACCACAACCTGGAAGTCTTTTCTTCTCTTCTCATCAACCAGCTTTGCTGTCATAATATCAATATACCAGTCATCTACTGTAATATCAGGATATTCTTTCGCAATCTCACGGAAGATATCAAGGAATTTGCCATCGGTTGTCTTAATGATGTTCGCCTTCGTTACTGCGGTAACACGGGTCTTACCGTTTGCTTTGGCGAATTCGAACGCTGCACGGATAATTCTCTCTGTACCCTGAGTGGTTGCAACCGTAAAGTCCACACCAAGATCTTCTGTTACATGAACGCCTTTACTGCCTACTGCATATGCACCTTCGGTATTCTCACGATAGAAGGTCCAGTCAATTCCCTGTTCGGGAATACGAACCGGTCTGACATTTGCAAAGAGATCAAGCTCTTTTCTCATTGCAACGTTAGCGCTCTCTACATTCGGCCATGGATCGCCTTTTCTGGGAGTTGTAGTAGGTCCCTTCAGAATAACATGGCACTTCTTCAGATCCTCCAGAACCGTCGGAGGAATTGCAGCATGCTCCGCTGCTCTGCGTTCAATCGT
>JAGFXQ010000068.1 GCA_017861355.1 Bacillota bacterium | reverse complement strand
AAAAGGAAACAAAACGAATTCTATTCCTTACCCAAGCGAGAGCAACATAGACGCCTGCGTGAGATTGCGATGATATTCTTCAAACTCGGAAGCACTGCTTTTGGTGGACCCGCAGCTCATGTCGCCATGATGGAGGATGAGCTGGTTACGAAGCGTAAATGGCTTAGCAAGGATAAATTCTTAGATCTATATGGAGCGACTAATCTTCTCCCCGGACCGAATTCTACTGAGCTGGCGATTCACTTAGGCTTAGAACGTGGGGGATGGCGCGGATTGGTCCTGGCTGGCAGTTGTTTTATTCTTCCTGCCATGTTCCTGGTTACTCTGATTGCAGAGCTTTATACAAGATATGGCACACTACCCGAACTCTCCGGTGTTATGTACGGAATAAAACCTGTCATCATAGCCATTTTGCTCCAGGCTTTGATACGGCTCGGGCAATCAGCAATCAAAAATGTCTCAACCGGAATTCTGGGAGCCTTAGTTATTTTCTTATTTCTCCTTGGAATGCATGAGTTATTGCTTTTATTCGGTGCCGGTATTCTTATGATGCTTCTCACGAATCGGTCACGGTTCCTCGGTAAAGGACTTACCCTCCGAAGTATTTCCCCCTTCTTTGTAATTTCCTCAGGAACTTTATTAACCGATATTAATATAAGAAGTGTTTCAACGGAGAAGGCGATCAGCTTATCGAAGCTCTTTCTTATCTTTCTAAAAATAGGTTCTGTCTTGTATGGAAGCGGATATGTTTTATTGGCCTTTTTAGAATCGGAATTTGTGGAGCATAATGGTGTTTTAACAAACCAACATCTGTTGGACGCCATATCCGTTGGACAGATTACACCCGGTCCAGTATTTACCACCGCAACCTTTATCGGATACCTGATTTACGGCGGCTGGGGCGGAGTACTTGCTACGATCGGTATTTTTCTGCCGGCCTTTGTTCTCGTCGGTGTTGTAAATCCATTTATCAGTCGCCTCCGAAGTTCCTCTTTGATCTCCGGCCTACTGGATGGCATTAATGCGGCATCCTGGGGTCTGATGGCTGTCGTCAGCTGGAAACTCGCCGTTGCAGCTGTGATTGATTTTCCAACGATACTGCTTACAGCCACTGCACTGTTCCTGGTTTTTCGCTTCAAGATCAATTCCGCATGGCTCGTCCTTGGCGGTGGGTTGGTTGGATTTCTGATCAAATCAATTCACTAGTATGCAAAAACAGGTGCCACCATAAAAAGGGGCACCTGTTTTTTATTAATTAAGATTATTGTATTTTTGTTTATCCAGACCGAGCAACAACCTATTCCCTTAACCAAACTATTCTCACGGATCAGAGCTTCAACATCTTGTCCAACCGCATATGAAGTCCGGACAACTTTTGCAGTTCCTCATCCCGGTACACCGGTCTGCCGGACATATAATATTCTACAGTGCCATGATTATTCTCCAACAGATTTCTCTCTGTTAATATCCTTTTCAGATAATTTACCGTACCGACACTGCCATCAATGAAGGAGATGCCCTTTGGAAATACCTTGCAATACGAATCTTTAAAATAATTAAAATGAGTACACCCGAGGATCAATGCAGAATAATTCGCCAAATGATAATCACTCAACTCGTGTCTCAGATATTGTTCAATCTCATTTCCTTCAAATATTCCGGCTTCAGCGAAGCTGACCAGACCCGGCAACGCTACAAGATCAACCAGATGCTCATCATCCACCTGTTCTATGAGTGCCCTCAGCTTTTCTTCCCTTACCGTAACCGGAGTTGCGATTACCATTACTCTTTTTCCATGACTTTTGGCAACTGCAGGCTTAACCGCTGGTTCCATACCAAGGATAGGAAGAGTGTATTTGCTTCGAACATAATCTGCTGCCGTACTGGTTGCGGTATTGCAAGCGATTACGATAGCCTTCACTCCCTTACCGACCAGAAAATCTACAGCACGATCTACATATCCGATGATCTCTTCTCTTGTCTTTATACCATAAGGCACATTATCTGTATCTGCATAATAGATATAATCTTCCTTCGGTAATGTGATCAATGCCTGATGAAGCACCGTAAGTCCGCCGATACCAGAATCAAAAATACCAATTTTCAATGTCAATACTTCCTTCCGATTATATTAGCGAAGAAGCTCATAATGAATTCCACCTAATCCATATTAATACCAAATCCTAAAAAAGCAAAGCATAATTTGCCCGGCAAGTGCTATTTTCCCATAGAGCATCACTTCGGACAGATCGATCAGAACGGTTGCTTCTTTATTATAATAAGACGAATTTCATGTGGTTTAAGTTCAGCATAATAATTTAAGAAATTATTACTTACTTCCAATTCGGATTTGGTGATCAGCGGCATGGATCGTCCCTTCAGTATTTCGATTTCTTCTGTCGATGTCAAAGGCATTGCACCCATTCTCACCCATTCGTCAAAAGCACTTCCATGTTCTCTGTTCACGACCTGCTCCGTTAAGATATAATTTCCATTGCTTACATTCGAAAGTAAGAATTCAAAGTCACAAGGTTCCGGATTCACGAAAGCATTGTACCTCTCTAAAAATGTTACATTGAATAAAACTCCCTGGCAATACAGAGGGGAGATATGAATGTAATTATAGAGCAGGATTGCATAATCCCCTTTCTGATTCGTTGTGACAAAGTAACCCTTTCCGCTATCCACCAAGGTATCCATCAGTTTATTCAGGAAGGTGAACGCATAATAAGCCGGTTTCTTAATTCCATGATACGCAAACAATCCCATTTCACCATGAAATAAGTCATTATCATAAGGAAGCTCCTCCAAAGTATCAGATAAGCACCAGTTACCAAAGCTGTTCACATCATCATAATTCTCAAGAATATTCTTGATAATATAGGCGGATCGGTAACAGGTATCATTCAACCAGTCGCGGTGGGAGGCAGAGGATGCCCATTCGGTTATATAAATAGGAAGCTTCGGTAGATTCACCAGGTTTTCTTTGATGGTCTCCAATATACCGGTCATATAATCCGGGTCCTCTGATAAAATCATCTTATCGCTCTCAGCATGCTGTGCTTTGATGCCACCCAAGGTCATCTCGGACAAGCTTGAGGTTTTAACCGGGTAGCAATGGATATTATAGAAATCAGGTGCACAGTTTGTCTCGATGCATCGCTCGATAAAATCATAATATTCACTAATTTCAAAATTAAAGGATCCATAGGAAGGAGTACCGAAACGCAGCTGCTTATCGCAGCGTTTCACACATTGATAAGTACTCCGGTATAATTCGTATGCAATCTCATCATTCTCAAAGGCAAATACATAGGATTGAAATGGTACATTCCAGAAAGTGAACAACCAGGTACGTACCTCTTCCGGACCATAGCGCTCAATGATATGCTTTGTAAAACCGGTGATTAAAAACTCCCAGTTACTGATATTATTCGGCTCACTTAAAATCGAAGGATTATAGAAAATAGTGTTATTCGAGTCTTTCGCCAGAAGCCTTGGCATAAAGGATAGCTGGATTAATGGCTTTAGCTTAATCGACATCAGAAAATCCAGGAGCTCATCTACATAATGGAAGGTAAGATACGGCTTGCCGGACCGGTCTTCATTATAAAGCATCATGGTATCATCCAGAATTCCATGGAATTTGACATATTGAAAGCCAATCTCCCGTTGCATCAGAATCATTTCCTTCTGCACGCGTTCCATCAACATCTCTTTCGCACGTCCAACTCCGGTAAAGGTTTTGAAGGTATGAGACAGATTCTTCTTATAATCATCCGCTTTGATATCAACCGTCTTACAAGGAACATTCCGAATGAGATTGTTGGGCTTCTTGGCACTTTTGGTATCCAGATATTCACCTAGCTTATTCAAATAATCCAACTGTTCCATCACCAGATAGCCCTTATAGTACTGAGTACCAAGTACGGTTGTCTTCTTCCTGGCTGTCTCCAGCTTATGTTCCTTACGGTATTGCTTCGGGAGAACGTCATATTTCTTCTTGAAGCAGTCAACAAAATATCGACTGTTCGCAAAACCGTTATTTGCAGCGATCTGTTCCATCGTAAGATTCGTTGTAATCAGATCATTCACTGCATGATTCATACGCACACCGGTAAGATAATTAAAGAAGCTGACGCCCATATTAACCTTAAAAAAGTGCGAGAAATAGGACGGAGACAAGAACTCCTTCTCCGCTATCTGCTCCAGAGAGATATTCTCCATATAATTCGCATTCAGATATTGAATGATCGTACGCAGTCTCTGCAGATTTTTCGAGTTCTGACTAAGCTGATTCTGTTCGAAGCTTCTGAAATTCTTAATCAACTCCAGAACGATCTGATAAGCCAAGGATATCGTAAGCAGGTCGTTATGCTCCGTATCGTTATAGTTCACATAAATCAATTGAGCAATAATTCTCTTAAGCTCAATGTATTTTGATGTATTATGATAGATCGTTGAATTACAATGAAAGAAGGAGGATTCATCCATCCACTTTTTAAAATAACTGTAATTAATCTGCAATACTACAGTTACATTATCTTTACTTGTAATTTCATGAACCTGATTGCTGTTGATCAGTATGATATCGTCCTCAGATAAATGAAAGGTCTCGGATTCCACTACAATGGACAGGTTTCCGCTTAAAACTAAAAATATTTCAATTCTATTATGCCAATGTCTCGGTTCTTCAGAAATATTATGAATTCCGATAATAATTGGCATTTCCTCAGTAAATTCAATGTTTTCCTGCATTATTTATTCCTCCGATACGAAAATGAAATGCATTTTTAGGTAGACTCCCCATCTTTTTCTAGTATTAGTTAAAAATAAATTAAAATGTTTTACTAAATATAATCAAAAACTGCAGAATCTTTCGATTAGTGACTTAACTATATCATAATTGTCGAATAAGTACAACCAAATTATGTGGATATTATACCATAAAAACTATAGAAAAGCATGGTATACTTTTAAGCGCCATGTTAAAATGTAACAATAATAATGCTTTTTAACGGTAGTTACTAGTGGTTTTGAATAAAAACGCCGAAAACACCGTATAAAATGTAATTTTGCTGTTTATTACTATCAATGATCTAAACATAGTGAATAGGATTTGCACACAGTATTAGCAAAGGTGGGGGTGCCGCCAGTCTTTTCGTGCATCGTTTCAAGTTTACTATGTTTATATAAAAAGGTAAAGGTTAGGCACAAACCTAAATCTAAAGGAGGGTAAATATGTTAAGAGGTAAAAGATTAACCGCCATTCTACTAGTTTTAGTAATGGTATTCGCAACTGTATTATCCGGTTGCGCAAAGAAAGAAGAAACAAAGACAGAACCTACCGCTGCTCCTGCAGTGGAAGCAACAACAGCACCTACAGCAGCACCTGTTGCTGAGGAGACAGCAGATGCTGATCCTAACGCACTTCCCAGAACTGAGACACTTTATTTCGGTGGTCAGCAGTGGGGCGCAGTTAACGGCTGGAACCCGTTAGGCGACAACAATAACAACTCCATGGCATTAGCTTCATCAGGAAGTGGTTCTCGTACTGTTATGTTCGAGACACTGTATATGTACAACTTCCTTGATAGCTCCATGACTCCTTTGCTTGCTGATGGCGACTATCAGTGGAATGCTGAAAGAACAGCAATCACTGTTAAGATCAATCCCGCAGCTAAGTGGAGCGATGGTACTCCTGTTACCGCAGATGACGTAGCTTATACTTTTGATACAAATCTTAAGATTGGCAACAATTCAGGTAATGGTAACAAACCTTATATCGCATCTGTAGTTGCTTCCGATCCTTCAACCGTAGTTATCACAGCTACCTTGAATGATGCTGGACAAGCTACCAATCCTTTAATGTTAGTAAACTTCCTCGGATCTATGTATGTAGCACAGAAAGCTTGGATCCAGACAGTAGAAGCTCGTTGTAATAACGATGCTACCGCTATCAAAGCTGATCCTGCTGAAGATGTTGTATATTCCGGACCTTACGGAAAATACTATGCAGATGCTCAGAAGGTAGTTTTCAAACGTAACGAGGCATATTGGGGCCAGGATGCTTCTATGTGGGGCAAACTTCCAGTTCCGAAATACATTGCACATACTATCTATGTTGATAACGCTGCAACTGAATCCGCATTCAAGGCTGGTGAAGTTGATGTAGATCAGCAGTTCATTCCTAACATTCAGGATCTTTGGGAGAAAGATGGTCTTCCGATTTCCACATATATCGATAAGGCTCCTTACGGTATCTGTGTAAATATGCCTACCGCTTTCTTTAACTTAGAGAAACCCGCTCTTCAGAACATCGCAGTTCGTAAAGCAATCGCTATCGCAGTTGATTACGACGCAATCAATGCTAACGCTATGACCGGTCAGTCTCCTACCTTCAAGGATGTTCCTCGTTCCGCTATGAACCCTACCGATGGTGAGCAGGCTACTTTCGATCATGAGGCAGTAAAAGACCTTCAGTGGGCTGGTAATGACATTGCAGGCGCTAACAAGATCCTTGATGATGCTGGTATCGTTGATAAAGACGGTGATGGCATCCGTGAATTAGATGGCAAGAAACTTTCCTTCGTAGCAGCTTGTCCGAATGGTTGGTCTGATTGGCAGGCATCCATCGAAATCGTTGCTGCTGCTGGTAAGAACATCGGTATCGAAATCACTACTGCTTATCCTGAAGCAGATCCTTATTTATCAACAGTAACAGGTGCTCATCAGCAGGATTATGATATCTTCATGATGTGGACTGACAGTGCTTCACCCGTTCAGCCTTGGGGACGTGTTCGTTACCTGATGAGCTCTGAATTCAACGGTGTTGAAGGTAACTGGTCTGGTAACTATGGCCACTACAGCAACGATCGTCTTCAGGAATTACTGAAGCTCATCCCTACCGAGGCAGATGCTGCTAAGTTAAAGTCATACTATACTGAGGCTGTTCAGATTTACTTATCTGATATCCCTTCCTTCTCCTTAATGTACAGACCTGACAAGTTCCATGCTGTTAACGAGTCTGTATGGTCCGGTTACCCTGAGCAGGGCGACGGCTTAAATATCCCTCCGTCCGATTGTACAGATGGATACGGAATTGCAGCTCTTTATAATCTCTCTTTGGCTCAGTAATTACTGTTATCAAAGAAGTATTTAGTTAATAGAACAGAAAAGTTACACCTGAATCCAATTGTCAGCCATGTTTCGGGAGCTCTTGAAACATGGCTGATTCTAAATCAATCGAAAAAGCTGCAATATGGTTTCTTATCGATAATGGAGGTATTTATGAAAGGCTACCGTAAGTATTTCGGCAAAAAAATTGTATGGTTTATCCTTACATTATTCATTGCATTCCTTTTGAATTTTATTCTTCCTCGAATGATGCCCGCTGATCCGGTGGCAAATATTATGTCTAAAACAGCTCGAGGTATGTCAGACACGAATGCAACAAAAGCGATGTACGACAACTATGTCAAAGCCTTTGGTCTTGACAAACCAATGATCGTACAATTCTTTACTTATATAAAAAATGCTGTTCGCGGCGATTTTGGTGTTTCGTTCAGTCAATATCCACGTAAAGTAACTGATATTATATCAAGTGCAATCTTATGGACCATCGGTTTGCAGTTACCGGCTATCATAGTGGGATGGCTCATCGGTAATCTTCTGGGAGCCCTGGCAGCATATATGAAAAAAGGATTTGATAAGATTTTAATGCCTATTTCATTATTTATGAGCTGCGTACCGGCTTTTGGTATGGCCGTTATTATGCTTGGAATATTTGCTCTTAAGCTAAAAGTTGCTCCGATTGCCGGTGGATATGGATTTGACTTAATTCCCAATTTCAGCTGGACCTTTGTCAGATCTGTTATCGCACATTATCAATTGCCCTTCTGGTCAATTGTTATCATATCCGTCGGAGGCCAGGCAATTGGTATGCGCTCCATGTCTATCTACGAACTCAATGCTGATTATGTAAAATATAGTCGCTTCCTTGGTGTTAAAGACAGTAAAATTGTTGGCTACGTATTCCGCAACGCAATGCTTCCTCAGGTTACCGGTCTTGCTCTTTCCATCGGTACTATGATTGGTGGTGCGTTAGTAGCTGAGATTATCTTTAGTTATCCGGGTCTTGGTACCACTATGTTATCTGCTGTTACCTCCTCGGATTATCCCGTTTTGTCTGCAACTACGTTAATTATAACCATTATGGTTTTGATATCATCCTTTACAATTGATGTCATTTATGGTTTTATCGATCCGCGCGTTAAAGCAGCGCAATTTGATTAAGGAGGGAAAACATATGAAGAATACACTACGTCAAGTATTTCACTCCCCCAAATTCGTTGCGGGATTTATTATCTTTGTTGCTGTTCTTATGACATTGTTCATCTATCCACTGTTCAATCCGGGTAATCCCTTACAGATGCTCGCTTTGAACTCATTCTCCAAGCCTGGTACCTACGTATCTGTATATGATTCAATTGATACAGATTCCATCGTTATGAAGCTGCCGGGAGCCGCTGAGAAAAGACTTGAAGATAAGTTAAGTATGGATGACAGACTGGCAATGAAGGAATGGCTTGTAACTGCCGGCGTTCCGGAAGGGGATATCGATACAACAGATACTACGAATTTATTAAAAATCTGGAAGGAAAAGTATGATCCAAGTATAAAGCCTGCCGGCATGACAATAGCTAAGCGTAATTACTATAAGCGTCTTACCATTGATCTGGATAAAGCTTTGAATTCCAATGAAGTTACAATTGCAACTCCCAATGCAGAAACCGGTGCATTAGAAGAAGCAAAGAAAATCAATGATACTGATTATGTGAATACCAAGGATGTTACCAATGCAATTACCTTACCGCTTGGCACAGATAACTTTGGTAGAGATGTATTAAAGGAACTTGTTTCCGCTGCAAGAACCTCAATTATGATCGGCTTTATTGCAGGAATTATTGCAACACTAATCGGACTTTCTACCGGTTTATTAGCGGGTTATGTCGGAGGAATGGTGGATGAACTCATTCTTTTCATCACAAACTTATTCACTGTTATTCCGGGTTTTATCATTCTTATTTTGATTTCCTACGGTATCGGCCAGGAAAATCGAGGTGCTACCACGGTTGCTATTACAATCGGTTTAACCTCCTGGACCTGGACGACAAGATCGGTACGTTCTCAGGTAATTTCTTTACGAAATCGTGATCATGTTAACTTAAGTAAGCTTTCCGGTCATAGTTTGCCAAGAATTATCTTGTCCGATATTCTTCCCTACATAGCATCCTATGTAGTGATGGCATTGATCTTACAAATCTCTACGGCAATATTAGCAGAGGCTCAGCTTTCTATGCTTGGTCTTGGACCGAAAACCACCGAGGTTCCTACTCTGGGACTGATGATGAACTGGGCAATGGTCTATTCCGCTCATACTCATGGTTATTGGTGGGCATATTTCCCCGTCCTTCTGATAATTGCATTAGTATCATTCTCGCTGAACTTAATGAATACCGGTTTGGATCAGGTATTCAACCCTACGCTTAGAGATTAGGAGGTCTGACATGGGAAAGACAATTTTAGAGGTAAAAGAACTTACAACAAAATATATCACTCGATTTGGTGAAGATGTGTATGCTGTTGATCATGTGTCACTCTCCATTGAAGAAGGAAAATCATTGGGTATCGCCGGCGAATCCGGCTGTGGAAAATCGACTCTTGCACTAAGTCTAATGGGATATTATTTCCCTCCGCTTCACTATACGAGCGGTGATATCATAGTCGAAGGTCAAAATATTTCAAAACTGGATCCAGATACGATCCGAAAGAACATTCTTGGTACGGAGATTGCATATATTCCGCAAGCAGCGATGAATGCCTTAAACCCCACACAGAAAATCATCCGTTTTATCGAGGATGTTGTCCACGTACATGAACCAAAGATGCCAAAGAAGGATATCTATGATCTCGCAAGAAAGCGGTTTGAAGAACTCGGATTACCTGCTTCCGTTCTTCAGAAACATGCGGTTGAATTATCCGGTGGTATGAAGCAGCGAACAGTAATTGCTATCTCCACCATCCTTTCACCGAAGGTATTGATTGCCGATGAGCCCTCTAGTGCTCTCGATGTTACCAGTCAAAAGATGGTTATCAAAATGCTTCGTAACCTGATGGATCTGGGCTATATCAAATCTATGATTTTCATCACACACGAGTTACCGCTATTATACAATGTAACCGATGATATTATGGTAATGTATGCAGGTCAGATTGTAGAGAAAGGAACTGCTAAGGAGATGGTATTTAATCCCACTCATCCTTATTCTAAAGGTCTGATGGGCTCTATCATCGTTCCTGAGGAAGGCACACGTGATGTCAAGTTGGCTGCTATCCCCGGTACTCCTCCGAATCTTAAGAAGCCTCCGTCCGGTTGTCGTTTTGCAGAGCGTTGCAAATATGTCACCAATGAGTGTAAGCTAACCACAGTCGGACTTACCGAATTTGGCGACGGACGTAGTTATCGTTGTATTGTTCCTATTGAAAAACTGAGGGAGGAATATGCAAATGAGTGATACAAGACCCTTATGCTTGAGCGGAAAAGGTGTCACCAAGGTATTTGGCTTTGGAGAAAAAAAGACCGTCGCTGTCGATCATGTTGATTTTGAATTTCACGAAGGTGAATTAATCTCCATCGTAGGTGAATCAGGAAGTGGTAAAACTACGATCAGCAAAATGTTGCTGGGGTTAACAAGTGTTACCGACGGAACGATTTACTTTCAAGGAAAGCCTCTCGACATCCGGACTCAGAAGAAGAAAAAAGAATATTGGAAAGATATTCAGGCAATCTTCCAGGATCCCTTCTCCTCCTATAATGTATTTCACAAAATCGATCAGGTTTTACTGGATTGCATTAACATGCGAGGCGGAAAAAAGCTTTCCATGGATAAAAAAATAGAAATGATGACCGAAGCTTGTAGCTTTGTTAATCTAAAATATGCCGAATTAACCAATAAGTACCCCTTTGAGTTATCCGGTGGACAGATGCAGCGTCTGATGATAGCGCGTATCTTCCTGTTAAAGCCGAAGATCCTGCTTGCTGACGAACCGACTTCCATGATTGATGCATGTTCCCGTGCCACCATACTGGATATGCTAATGAATCTTCGTAATGAGATTGGTATGACAATTATATTCATCACACATGATATCGGTCTTGCTTATTACATCTCTGATAGCGTATATATTATGGAACATGGTAAATTTGTTGAGTCTGGTACCGCGGATGAGGTTATTCTGAATTCTAAGGCACCTTACACCAAACGTCTGATCAGCGATGTTCCCAAGATCTACGAAGAATGGGATCTGAATACAGTTACATTTTCTACCGAAAGCTAGACACATCGAATTCTTATAAGCACTTTTAATCTGGGAGTATTGTTGTTACCCTCGAAACTTTTCTTATGGAAGGCTTCATGGAAATGATGATACTCCCAGAAGTTCAATTAGACCATAATTATTGATGGCACATTCAAATCAATAATGAAAATAAATATTGTACAGACAACCCAAAAGGAGGATGTATTATGAATTCAATAGATATTAAGCACCTACTATCCGAGATGACCGTCGAGGAGAAAGCCAGTTTATGCTCCGGTGCAGACTTCTGGCACACGAAAACGGTAGAAAGACTTGGCTTACCGAACATTATGGTCAGTGATGGCCCTCACGGACTTCGTAAGCAAGATGACGCCGGAGATCATGTCGGTCTTCTTGATTCAATTAAAGCCGTATGTTTTCCTGCTTCCTGTGCCCTTGCCAGTTCTTATGACCGTGATTTGGCTCATGAAGTCGGTGTTGCTTTAGGCGAAGAATGCCAGGCAGAAGAGATCTCTACGATCTTAGGGCCCGGTGTAAATATGAAACGGTCACCTCTTTGCGGAAGAAACTTCGAATACTTTTCCGAGGATCCCTTTCTGGCAGGTGAATTGGCAGCGAACTATGTGAATGGTGTTCAATCCCAACAGGTAGGCACCAGTGTAAAACATTTTGCAGTTAATAATCAGGAAACCAAACGAATGAGCATCAGTGCAGAAGTTGACGAGCGTACCCTTCGTGAAATCTACCTTGCCGCTTACGAGACGGTAGTTAAGTCGGCTCAGCCCTGGACAATGATGTGCTCCTATAACTGCATCAATGGTGTTTACTCCTGTGAGAACGATTGGCTCTTAAATCAAGTACTCCGTAAGGAATGGGGCTTCAAAGGTCTGGTTATGACCGATTGGGGCGCAATGAATGACCGAGTAAAATCTCTGAAGGCAGGCCTCGAGCTTGAGATGCCCTCCTCCAATGAGATCACCGATCAATTCATCGTGCAGGCTGTAGATAATGGTCAACTCTCTATGGAGGAATTAGATCTGTCGGTTACCAGAATTCTAGAATTGGTGAAGAAATATTACGATGGCCATAACGAGAGAGCTACTTATGATAAGGAAACGCATCACAAGCTGGTAAGAAAGGTTGCCGGTGAAAGTGCCGTATTACTTAAGAACGAGGACCATATTCTTCCTCTGAAGAAATCCGATTCAGTTGTATTTATCGGTGAATTTGCAGTAAAGCCTAGATACCAGGGCGGTGGTTCCAGTCACATTAATAGCTTCAAGGT
>JAGFXQ010000279.1 GCA_017861355.1 Bacillota bacterium | reverse complement strand
AAATGCACCGATCAATCAATTCTCGAGACACAAGCGGTCTAGCCGCATCGTGTACAACAACTAAATCTGTGTCACCAGATATTTCACTAATCTTGTTCAATCCACTGAGAATTGACAAAGAGCGAGTTGTCCCCGGTTTAGCAAAAGCACAGAATTTAGTTATGTTTTCTTTTATAATCCAATCTTGTAAAAAACAATGCCAGGATTCTTCTGCAACAATCAAAATGGATGAAATGTTCTCATTTTCTTCAAATACTTTTAAACAATAACTAATGATAGGCTTGTTGTCTACGATGCAGTATTGTTTAGGAACATCCGAATTTATTCTGCTCCCCAAGCCCCCTGCCAAAATAAGCGCCGTATTCATGTTAAACCTTCTTCTCGTTCTTATTTAAATCTTCTCTTATCTCAGTAATTATTTGTTTGTATGATCTATTGTGTCCGAACAGAGACGCTGTTCCCAAGACAAATCCATCCATCCCCATCGGTGCATAGGTTTGAATTTTATCTATAGAGCAAGATCCATCCCAATACAGTTTCATATTGTAATCTTTCTTTGCATCTATAAATTTCTCTATCTTTCTTCCTATATAAGGTAAGAGAACTTGTCCGGCATTACCTGGATTAACGCTCATTATTAAGACTCTGTCAACGATATAAAGAAGCTCCTCAACACTCTCCATGGATGTACCGGGATTAATAGCTATTCCCGGTGTTATGCCCGCTTCTATTATATGTTGTATCGTTGTAGAAGGATGATAGTCTGACTCAGGGTGAAAATAGATCACATTAACTCCGCAATCAATAAATAACTTTAAATTCTTCATAGGATCTTGAATCATTAAATGAACTTCAACATCCTTTTTTGTTGCAGAACGTAAATACTTCAAGTCATGAATACCCATTCCAAAGTTAGGTACAAAAGTACCATCCATTATATCAATATGAAAACTGTCGATTCCACCATCTTCGAGAGCTCTTATTTCCTCTTCCAAGTTCGCATAATTGGCACACATCATTGACGCAGCAAATTCTATATTCATTAGTTCACTTCCCTATAACAAAGATTTTATATTCCGATTAGTATATCGTCAAAACGGTCGAAAAGGTTTATACAAATCCTCTTCGATATTATTCTCCCCTAATCTTTTTAGTGAAAAGCCTGTCAAAAAGACATGACAGGCTTTTTCTTTAATAACTGTAAATTCCGGATAAGTATAGTTCAAGAATAGTATCTTTGCTCACTGGCAAAATCATCTTCTATTATAATAACAATATTATGCTTTGCTCATACTAACGGATACCAACTTATCAAAACCAGGTTCTTCCATCAAAGTTCAAGTGTATATCGTTACCAACGCTTTTGGGATAGCGGTCTCTTGCATAGCTATCAAACACCGGTTTCTTCCCATCTGCTTCCCTTCATAAAGAGCCTTGTCTGCTTTTGCAATGATAATGTCAATATCCATGTCGCTATTGTATTGACATATACCCATAGTTAACGTTATGGTTTCACCAATATCCTCATGCCAATAATTTGCTACTGCTGTTCGTATTTCCTCTGATTTCTCATGGATTGTTCCAATCTTATCCGCTTCTAAGACGATAACGAATTCTTCTCCTCCCCATCGCCCGACAAAGCCACAGTTAGCAACTGTATCTTTAAGTATTGAAGATATTCGTATCAGAATTTCATCACCCTTCACATGTCCGAATCGATCATTAACATTCTTAAAATAATCCAAATCTGCAATTCCTATATAAAATTCCTTCTGATGATCAATCAAGTTAGTAATCCATTCTAGTGTTGATCTCCTATTCGGAAGTCTTGTCAAATAGTCGGTTTTTGACAATAACTCCATCTCATCTAGCGTAACTTGTAACTCTTTGGTACGCTCTTGAACCAAGGTTTCCAGATTACTGTTTACCAGCTTAAGTTCTGACATGATTAAGGAATTCTCATTTGAGAGAAGCTCCGCTTGCACAAAGGCACTGGCGAATCTCCCCGATAGGGTATATGCTTGTGTAAAAGTAAAAATGGCTATCCCTAGTGGAATCATGGAGGGTATGTTGGTCATTCTAATCTGGTAAATAAAATCGTTAATAAATGTAACCCCCAGAAAAGCAAATCCAAAAAATACTGTTAGTGCATACGGATATTGTTTTAAAACCCCCTTGATCAAACAAAGCATTGCATAGAATAACGAAGAAAACCCAAATACGGCATATACTATTAATACCAGATTGAGGAAATTATATGGCAACCCCAGGATGAAAATACTACACAGTATTCCAAACCCTACATTCCACTTGATAAACCACTTTGCAAAAAGTCCCTCTAAGGTATAGTATAAAAATCCACATAGTGCTGAAAATCCAATAAACACACTTATATATGCACATTTCCCATAAACTATAAAATCAAGCTCAAGATGGCTTGGTAGGAATCTTTCTCCAACCAACAGCATACGAATTGCAAAGAGGATACAAAACACACCAAAATACAGAGGCGCGCGATCTTTGGTTCTCATAAAATAAAGACCAAAGTGGTAGATTCCCATAATTAATAACATTCCAAACAGAAATAAATCTCTTCCCATCCCAATCTGTGATTGATTGGAAATCTGCGAAGCCAAACCAATGGAAGGCGCTACAATCGTACAATCTCCAGCTGTAAAATCCGAAGTATGATAGATCAGCTCAACTTCATTACTAGTCGGATCAAAATAAGATATTATCTTTTTATAACATGCCTTACTCTCTTCCTTATTTGTACCAACGGTACCAACTTCATCATAATACAATCCATTGATATATAATCGATACGAAGTTAGAATAATGTCCGATGTCAATCCTAATGTCCGAGTATTTTCAGGTAGCTTGATTACCAATCTTAAGGTACCATAAAATTTATTCTCTTGAAAGGGTTTCACCGATTTCATGCTTGACGTAGTACTTGGAATCTTTAATTCTACAGGCTGTGTCTCTACTCCATTAATAAAATCCTCGTGTGATAAGAACTGATTAAAGTAGAATGACCAGTTTCCATCCAATCGAACAATTCCATCTTTCTCAAACGACCACTGACTGAGATCTAATATCCCATCCACATACTGTGGAGTTTTTTCTGTTGTTGGTTTATTTATCAGCAACAATGTAATAGCGGAGAAGATGAGGATGGAAAATACAAGAAATAACATTGAAACATTCCTCTTCATACGATTTATCCCCACTTATTTAGTCTAGCGCTACTTGTCTCTTGATCTCCGTGAAACAAAATTAGATCACCTGCTTTAAAGCTGTCATTCACATTCGCAAAGGTTATCTCTCTAATCATTATAAACCACCTTATCGTATCAGAATAATCTTGCTTATTACACTTTCCTCCAATTTTAACATAATTTTCTACTTATTACGATAACTTAATTCATAAAATTTAATTCGCTTTTAATACTTATCAAATTGAGAGAACTATTTGTTTCCCCTTTTTTGCTGCTAAATCCGTAAAATGTGGGGATAATGAAATGAGATAACTTATGAGCTGTATGTGAATAGTCTCCCTTTCATTCCTTCCACAACTTCATCCGGCATTCTTCTGAATTTGATATCTTCACCTAAGAAAAGTATCCAGTTTATTATTTCATTTAATTCTTCGGGCTTGTTAACATTGATAAAGGTTTCAAAAATGGCTGAAGTTTGATAAGGATTTGTGAATGAAATGAAAGCATTGAAAGGATGATACTTTTTGAACTGGGCAATTGCTTTCGGACCAAGCTCCAGGAGCAAGTTTGTAACCATTTCCTGCTTTCTTAGCTTTTCTAATATCTTACTCCTGCTTAATTTCTTCTTCACCGGATAGGGTTCGATATCGGTAAGCCGATCGACAGCAAAAATCTGTATCTTCTCCTCCTTTAAATCAAAGCCTTCAATCAGCCATGAGCTTTTTTCATGATAAAGATGAAGGAGAAAAATCGGATAAGACTTTATTCCCTTCTCTTCTCGGATGGTTAATAATACATAGCTGTCCAAAAGAAGAACTTGAATGAGCTTCTCCAGCATAGGGTCAGGGAGGTCAGTAAGATCAAGTAACTCAGGATTAATTGGGTTGGACCCTTCAAAAAGAAGGATTTGATTTAAAAGGACAAGATCATCCTGCTGGTTTTCTGAGATAAGTCCCAGTATTTTCTCAGCTAGGGATTGTCGACTCTTTAGATAGGGGAGTTGTTGATTTCTTGTAGCCATAAAAGCAATAAAGAGTGCTTTAACTTCATTATCAGTAAAGCGGACAGCCGGTAGAACAGAGTTATGCATGATAAAATACCCCCCATCTCTTCCAACTTCAGCGACAAGAGGCATTCCCATTGTTTCAATTTCTCTGATATCTCTGATCGCTGTCGAACGAGAGATCTTAAATTCTTGCATGATTTCAGAAATTGTAAAATGGGCTCGATTGTTGATATATCTCATGATAATATTAATCCGTTCAACTTTTTTCATAAGGGCTCCTAAACAGTATCATTTTCTGACATGATTTAATATTATTATAAACCTATCAAATGATGCAGACAAGTTATTTGATTACTCATGACAATTGAATCTGTATGCAGGTTCGTCTTTTAAGTAAAGGAAGGTTTTATTATGACAGAATATAAAATAGAAGAAAAAGACAGCTTTACCGTAATCGGGTTTGGAACTGAGCTGAAGAGTCATTACACCGACTTTGCCGGATTAAGTAAGGAAAAGTCAGACTTTTGGCAAGCCGTCAGCCAAGATGGGAGGCTTGACACTTTAAAGGACTTAGCAATAAATGATTACATTTTTGCAGTAAACGAAGCGGTGAATAACAAGATGATGCATTATGCCGGTGTCATGACGGAAGCATCGGCACCGGAAGCTGCCAGAGTGATCCAATTTCCAAAAGGGGAATACCTGGTT